>NZ_PSUZ01000009.1:0-129449 GCF_002932095.1 Rathayibacter sp. AY1G1 | reverse complement strand
CGGCGACGCAACGGCCGTCCCCGACCTCACCGGCGGCGGCGTCGGCGGCTTCTGCGTGCCGAACGCCCAGCACGCCGTCCGCCAGGGCAAGCTCATGGCCGAGAACATCACCGCGGTGCTCCGCGGCGAGGAGCCGGTCGACTACGTGCACAAGAACCTCGGCGCGGTCGCGGGCCTGGGCATCGGCATCGGCGTGTTCCAGTCCGGCAAGATCGCTGTGAAGGGCTTCCCCGCCTGGGTGATGCACCGCGGCTACCACGGTCTCGCCATGCCCTCGTGGGAGCGCAAGTTCCGCGTGGTCTGGGGCTGGTGGAACAACCTCTGGCTCGGCCGCGACATCGCCTCGATCGAGGCCCGCGAGTACCCCCGCGGCTCCTTCGAGACCTACGCGTCGCGTCCGCGTCCGGCGGCCCCGGCCGCCGAGGCTCCGGCCGCGCAGGCCCCGGCGCAGATCCCCGGCCAGGCCGGTGCTCCGGTCCCGGTCGGCGGCGAGCCCGCCAAGTCCTGACACCGCCGCCGGGAGGATCGCTCCTCCCGGTGGTCGCCCCCATAGCCCAATCGGCAGAGGCAGACGACTTAAAATCGTCTCAGTCTGGGTTCGAGTCCCAGTGGGGGCACTCCGTCCGACGCGCCGCTCTCTAAGCGGCGCGGGCGTGCGCGCTGCGTCGAGCGGGCTCGAGCAGCCCGGCCTCGAGGGCCTGGGTGATCTCGCCCGGGGTGCAGTCGGCGCAGAGCACGACGAGCTCCTCCTCGGTGTCGCGGCCGCCGGAGCGGTCGAGGACGACGGCGTCGGTTCCGCAGAGTGCGCATTCGATCATGCGGGTACCGTACGTCCGACCTCCGACATGCGCGCGGCAGCGCCCCGGCGCGTCCCGCCCGGATCCGACAGGGCGCCGGGTGCGCCCCCGGACCGGTCGTCCGTGCGGCCGGAGGAGCCCGGTGTTCGGGAATCGGACGAGGATCCCGCGCGCCCGCGCCGCCTCGCCTAGAGTCGTCACCGGGCGGTTCCGAGCCCGGGCGCCCGCGTCCGGATGCGAGCCGCCCGGTCCACGGCGGGCGCCGGAACGGTCCCGCTTCTCGTGCCCGCGGGCACCGTCATGCACCGCCCGGCGACGGGCGGCCGGGAGGCCCCCATGGGGAAGCTGCTCTACGGAGCCTCGGGAGTCGAGATCGAGTTCGACGACCGCACGCTCACGCACGTCCAGATCGTCATCGCCAACAAGCTGCGCCGCCGCGAGAGCTTCTTCTTCTCCTGGCGGGACGACCCCGCGGTCGGCGACGGCCGCTCGAGCATCTGGCTCGACCCCTCCGTGCCCCTCTACTTCAAGTACTTCGGTGGACGGGTCCCCTCGATCAACCGCACCTGGATCGACCTGCTGACCGTCTCGGCGAACTCGTCCGGCGGGCTGCAGCTCGTGCAGGAGCCGGACGCCGCCCCCACCCCGCCGCCGAAGGGCGAGCAGGGCGCCTGACCCCCACCCGCCACGCCCCGGAGAAGAGCCCCATGCAGCGCGACGTCTCGGCCCGCCTGACCCTCGACGTCGCGGCTCCGGCCGCCCTCGTCCTCTCGATCGCGGTGGCCGACGCGTACGGGGCGGAGGAGTCGCTGACGCTCACCGTCGACGGCCGCCCGCTCCCCGCTCGCGAGGTGATCGACCAGCACGGCACCCGGCTGCACGTGCTCGACGCACCGGTCGGGCACCTCGTCGTGGATTACTCCGCGCGCGTCCTGGGACGCCTCGCTCCGCTCGAGGGCGACGAGGTGGACCGGCTGCGGTACCTGCGGCCGAGCCGCTACGCCGAGTCGGACGTGCTGTGGGCGACGGCCCGGGCCGAGTTCGCCGGCCTGGCCGGGGCGGACCTCCTGCACGCGGTGAGCTCCTGGGTCGGCACGCGGCTGGCGTACGTCCCCGGCTCGAGCCTTCCGACGGACGGGGCCGAGCGGACGCTGCTCGCCCGCCGCGGAGTCTGCCGCGACTTCGCGCACCTCGTCGTCGCCCTCCTCCGGGCGCTGGACGTGCCCGCCCGACTGGCGGCCGTGTACGCGCCGGGACTGCAGCCGATGGACTTCCACGCGGTCGCGGAGGCCTGGATCGAGGGGGAGTGGCGCGCGGTCGACGCGACGACGCTCGCGCCGCGGTCGAGCCTCGTGCGGATCGCGACGGGACGCGACGCGGCCGATACCGCGTTCCTCGGCGTCTACGGCGGCATCGCGACGCTGCGCGAGCTGACCGTCGGCGCCGTGGCCGACGTGCTGCCGGGCGACGACCTCGACCGGCCCGTCTCGATCGGCTGAGCGGGCCCCCGAGCCCGGCTACTCCGACTCGACGAAGCGCCGCCAGGCCCAGATCGACGTGCACACCGCGCTGAAGGCGACGACGGCGAAGAGCACCGGACCCGCTCCACCGTCGGTCGACCAGGACGCGATGGTCGGGGTGAGCAGCACGAACAGCACGGTCGTCGCGAGGAGCGTGAGCCCGAGCCAGAGCAGCGGGGACCAGCGCAGGATGCTGCGGCCGGCGGGGCGCCCGACCGGGAACAGCAGCACCACGCTCGAGCCGACCGAGATCAGCGTGGTCGCGCTGAGCACCTCCGCGGCGAGCACGGAGCCGAACGAGCCGTCGGGCGGGACCACGGCGGAGGCGCCCCAGGCGAGTCCGGCGAGGCCCAGCAGCGAGACGACGCGGACGGTGGAGAGCTTCGCCCGGTCGACGGCGGACGCGCCCTCGGGGAGGACGAGGCCGATCACCACGCCGAAGAGGAGCGCCGGGTCCAGTCCCGCGAAGCGCGAAACGAGAGCGGCCGCCGCGACCAGGAGCAGCGCGCGCGGAGCGGCGACGACGCCGATCCCGCTGACGCCGATCCGTCGGCCGACCAGCGCGGGGACGGCGGCGGCGACCGCGTTGACCACGGCGACGGCCACGATGACGGCGATCAGCAGGCGCAGGTAGGCGGGCTGGCCGTCGACGCGTCCCGAGAGCAGGACGAGGCCGGCTGCGCAGCCGATCATCCCGACGACCATCAGGCGCGGCGAGGCGGGACCGGTGTCCGGCTTGTCGTCGTACTCGACGGCGGCGCGGTTGCGGCCCGTGAGGTGCCAGCTGCGGTCGGCGCGGGGCGCCCGCCCGGCCGCGGCGAGGCGGGCCGGCACGACGACCAGGGCGAGCGAGAGCAGAGCGAGCGCGAGGGAGCGCATCCAGTCGGCCATCGAGACGACCGGCGATCCGGCGGACAGCGCGGTGGTCATCCCGGTCGCCGCGCTCCAGCCGCCCGGCTCCGATCCGGCGTCGGGGGCGGGCTGCGGCGGCACGTCACCGCCGTCCTGGTCGGGAGCCGGGACCGGCGCTGCGGTGGGCTCGGCGGTCGGCTCGTCCTCGGGCGCGGGCGCGGTCTCCCCGGGGCGGACGGGCGACGGGGACGTGGTCGGCGCCGCACTGCTCGGAGCGGGAGACGCGGCGGCCCCGGGTGCGGTGGGCGCGGCACCGGGGGCGGCCGGCGTCGTCGCGCTGGGCGTGCCGGTGGGAGCGGTCGTCGCCGCCGCGAAGGTCACGTCGATCCAGGGGCTCGGCGGGCTGTAGTTGCCGGCGCTGTCCCCAGCGATGGCGGAGACCCGGTGCGCGCCCGCCGTGATCGTGCCGCCGGTGCAGCTCCAGGCGCCTCCGCTGACCGCCGCGTCGCAGGTGTTGACCCGGTCCACGTACACGTAGGCGCGGGTGCCGTCCACGCCCGTCCCCGAGTAGGACGCGCCGCCGAGCGGCAGGGCGGCGCCGTCCGACGGCGAGGTGAGGGCGGGGGCGGCAGGAGCAGCGGTGTCGACCACGAGGGTCACCGGCGCGCTGGCCGGCGAGGCGGCGCTGCCGGCGAAGGAGGCGGTCTGCGTCGCGGTGACGCGGTAGCTGCCCGGCGCCGGAGTGGGGGCGAGCTGGCAGAACCATGCGCCGCCGGAGTCGGCGGTGGCCAGGCACGCGGCGCCGCCGTTCGAGACCGCGGCGACGCTCGCGCCGGGGTAGGCCGTGCCGCGGACCGAGCCCGCGGAGGTCGCCGAGCCGTCGACCGACTCGATGACGGGGGCGCTGAGGACGGCGATCGGGACGGCGGCCGAGGTGGTCCCGCCGCCGGCGAGGAGCTCCACCGCGACCAGGGTCGCCGGCCCGTCGTCGAGGGAGACGGCGCAGCTCCAGCCGCCGTCGGGGCCCGCGGTGGTGATGCAGAGGGGGTCGCCGCCGCCGCGGAGCCCGATCTGCACCTGGTCCCCGGCCGTCGCCGTGCCGGTGACCGTCGTCGCTCCCGTGCTGAGGACCGCGCCGGAGGAGGGAGCGGTGATCGCGAGAGCGGCGGCCTGCGCGGCCGGCGCGGCCAGGCCGGAGACGGAGGCGACGGCCGCGAGGAGCACCAGCAGCAGGGCGGCCGTGCGGCGCGGGGATCGGCGGAGTCGGGGCACCGGCACGACCGGTGAACCCCCCGGTACTGCCACGTCGACGCCCGATTTCACGATGCGTCCATTGCACGGGGGCAGGGGGGAGCTGTCAAGCGCGCCGCACCACTGTTCCCGGATGTACACCATCCGGAGGAGGCGTCTCGGCCGGTCGGGGGAGTCGGGGAGATCCGGGAGAGCGCTTCCGCGAGAATATACCCGTCGATCAGATCCGGAGGACAGTGGAATGCGCGAAGACGAGGCCCGCGGGCGCGATCGGCGGGAGGTGCGCGTCGAGGCCGCGCGCTTCGACGATCCGCGCGAGCTGGGCGGGCTCCTGCCGCCGGGCCTGCGCATCGGACTGGCGCAGAGCGCCTTCCAGACGGAGGGCTCCCTCGAGACGGGCGGCCGCGGCCGGTCGGTGTGGGACGACTTCGCGCTGCGACGGGGGACGATCGCCGAGGAGGCCACTCCCGAGATCGCGACGGACTTCCTCCTGCGCTGGCGCGAGGACCTCGCGCTGCTGGTCGATCTCGGCGTCGACGAGCTCCGGCTCTCGGTCTCGTGGCCCCGGCTGCAGCCCGACGGCCGCGGGCCGATCGACCGCGGAGGGCTCGGCTTCTACGACCGCCTGCTCGACGGGCTCGCCGAGACGGGGATCCGGGTCGCGCTGACCCTGCACCACCGCGACACCCCGTCGGCGCTCAGCGGCGGCTGGATGAACCGCGACACCGCGTTCCGCTTCGGCGATCTCGCCTTCGAGCTCGGCGGGCGGTTCGGCGACCGGGTCGCCGACTGGATCACCCTCGACCAGCCGTCGACGGTGATGCTCGAGGGCTACGCGCTCGCGCGGCAGGCGCCGGGCGCCGGCCGGCTGTTCAGCGCCCTGCCGGCGCTGCACCACCAGCTCCTCGGGCACGGCGTGGCCCTGGAGGCGCTGCGGGCGGCGGAGGTGACCGGGAGGATCGGCCTCGTCGACGCGCTCGCGCCCGTCGAGCCCGCCTCCGACGACGACCGGGACCGCGCCTTCGCCTCCCTGGCGGACGTCCTGCGGAACCGCCTGGTGGCCGACGCCGTGCTGACCGGGTCCTACCCGGTCGGACCGGAGGAGCTGCCGCCGTTCCTCGGCGCCCTCGCGCAGGCGGATCCGGTCGACCTCGCGCGCATCTCGGCTCCGCTCGACTTCTACGCGGTCGCGCCGCTGCCGCCGCTGCGGATCGTCTCGGGCCGCGACCCGGCGCTGCCGACCGGGGTGGGCGCTCCTCCCGCGCTCCCCTTCCACACGGCGCCCTGGCCGGAGCTGGACCGCACGGGCGACGGGTCGCCGGTCGCACCCTGGGCGGTGGTCTCGGTGCTGCGGTCCCTCGTGGAGCGCTACGGCGACGCCCTGCCGCCGCTGGTGGTGACCGCGCTCGGCGCGAGCTACCCCGACGAGCCCGATCGCGAGGGTGCGATCGTCGACACGGAGCGGATCCGCTGGCTCGGGGCGCACCTGGCCGCTCTCGCCGAGGCCGTCCACGACGGACTGCCGGTGGAGGCCGTGCAGCTCTGGACCCTGGTCGACGCGTTCGAGTGGCAGCACGGCTACAGCCGCCCGCACGGGCTCGTGGCCGTCGACACGCGCAGCCGGGACCGCGTGCCCAAGGCGTCGTTCGACTGGCTCCGGCGCGTCCTCGACGCCCGCTCCTGACGCGGGGGCGTGCGAGACTGCCGCCGTGCGCAGCCTCCTCGCCCTCGCCTCCGTCCTCCACGCCGACCCCGCCCCGGTGCTCGCCGCCCTCGCGGACGTCCTCGCCGCCGACGGCGCCTACGAGCGGCGGGGGAGCGGGCTCGAGCGCCGACTCCCCGTGCTCGGCGTCGAGCAGTGGCGGGTCCTGGCGGACGAGGAGGGGGCCCGGGTCGAGTGCGAGCTGGTCGCCGCACCCGCCTCGTCGGCGCTCGCCGGGGTCCTCCTCCGGCGGCGGATCCGCGAGGCGCCGGACCGGTTCCGCGCGGTCGTGACCGCGGTCGCCGACGCGGTGGAGTGACGCTCCGGGGACGCCCGCGCGGGTCCGCTCCGACGCCCGCTCTCCGCTCCACCCGCCGACCCGCCTCCACCCCGCGCCAGCGCCCCCCGAACGGGGAATGCGCGGGCGCTCGCCGCTGTTGTCTACCGATGACGGGACGGGGCTCGGCGCCCCGCCCACCGGACAGCTCGGAGGAGCCAGAGGCAGATGGCAGGAACAGGGATGAAGAAGGGTCGAGGGGCGCGCGGCAGTGACGACGAGATCGTCTACCGCCGCCACGCGAACGGACGCGGCATGGTCGCTCCCGGATCGCGCGTCTCGGCGACCGCGTACGTGGAGACCGGCGCCTACGTGGAGCCCGGCGCGACCGTGGGCGAGCGCGCCTGGATCAGCGCGGGCAGCTGGGTCGACCGCGACGCCATGATCGGGCACAGCGCCTTCATCGGCGCGAACGTGCACGTCGGGCCCGAGGCGATCATCGGACCGGGGGCGCGGATCGGGAGCTACTCCCGCATCGGACGCTCGGCCGTGATCGCGACCGGCGCCCGCATCGACCGCGACACCGTGGTGCCCGACGGCGCCCGGAAGGGCATCGACGAGGCGAGCGAGAGCGGCCGCCGCGCGGCCTGACCCCCACGACCCTGTTCCGCCGGCTCCCCGGAGCGGCGGAATAGGGTCGTTCCATGTTCGAACTCCACCACCTCAGCGCCCAGGAGCAGTGGGACTGGCTGCAGCGCGGAGAGGTCACGCCTCTCGAGCTCGCCGATCACTACCTCGCCCGGATCGAGTTCTGGAACGGGGAGCTGGGCGCCTTCGCCACGGTGACCGCCGATCGGGCGCGGGAGCGGGCATCATCGCTCGGCACCGGGCCCGGCACCGCTCCGCTCTGGGGCCTGCCGAGCGGCGACAAGGACCTCTGGCGGCGCGCGGGCGTGCGGACCGCATCCGGATCGCGGCTGCGCGAGCACCACGTGCCCACCGCCTCCGACGAGATCGTCGAGGTGCTCGATGCGGCGGGAGCGGTCAGCCTCGGCAAGACCGCGGCGCCCGAGTTCGGGATGCCCTCCTACACCGAGACGCTGATCGGCCCGCCCGCCGTCACGCCCTGGGACACCCGCCTCGGGGCCGGCGGATCCAGCGGAGGAGCGGCGGTCGCCGTCGCCGCGGGACTGCTGCCGTTCGCCCCCGCCTCGGACGGCGGCGGGTCCATCCGCATCCCCGCCGCGGCCTGCGGCCTGGTAGGACTGAAGCCCTCCCGCGGACGCATCGCCGCGCTCTCCGGCATCGGCGGGGTCGGCGGCCTGACGGTCGCCGGGCCGATCACCCGCTCGGTCGCCGACGCGGGCCTCCTGCTCGAGGGCATGCTGGAGCGGACGAACGGCCGCCTCCCGCAGCGCTGGTCGCTCGGCGCGCCCGGTGACGGCGACGGCTCGTTCCTCGGCGCCGCGGTGCGCGGAGAGGGGCGCTTCCAGATCGGCGTGCTGACGGACTCGCCCTGGGACGAGGAGTACGAGATCGCTCTCGCTCCGGAGGCGCGCGCCGCGCTGGACGAGGGGATCGCCGCGCTGGCCGCCCTCGGCCACGGGCTCGAGGAGGCGTCGCTGCCCCCGAGCGCCCCGTACCCCGCCGCGTTCCGGACGCTGTGGCAGAGCGGCGCGGCGACCCTGCCCGTCGAGGGCGCGGACCTCGATCTGCTGGAGCCGCTGACCCGCTGGCTGGTGGAGGAGGGACGCCGGCGCTCCGCCCGCGAGATCGTCGAGGCGGCGTCCTGGCTCTCGGGCTACGAGCGCGCGGTGATCGCGGCGTTCTCCGGCGTCGACGCGGTCCTGACGCCGTCGCTGGCGATGACGCCGCGTCCCGTCGGCTGGTACGACCTCGATGATCCCGAGCGCAATTTCGAGCAGCAGTGCCTCTACACGCCGTACACGTCCTTCGTGAACGTGAGCGGCCTCCCCGCGATCACCCTTCCGCTGAGCACCACGGAGGAGGGCCTGCCGATGGGAGTCCAGCTGATCGGGCGACCCGGCGGCGAGGCGACACTGCTGGCGATCGGCGCGCAGCTCGAGCGGCGGGCGCGCTGGCAGAGGCGGCACCCGCCGCAGTGGTGACGGGGGAGGCTGCAGTGGTGACGGGTCCGGGCGCGGCCGCACGGCGGATGGTCAGGGTCCGGCTCTGGTCACTGAGGTAAGCCTTGCCTATACTCGAACACGATGTGCATGTTCGAGGACCGCGACGGCTCCGCGCCGGTCGACGTGAAGCAGTTCCTGATCGCGGGCGACGAGACCGTCGTGCCGTGGATCCAGAGCATCCTCGACGCCCTCCCCGCGAACGCCCGCGGCCAGGTCTTCGTCGAGGTCGACGACGCGCGCGGACTGCCGCCGCTCGCCGCCCCCGGACGGGTCTGCGTCACCTGGCTCGGCCGCTCCGAGCGCTCGGGCGCCCCCGGCACCGGTGAGCGATGCTCCCGCGGAGTCGCACTCGACCGCGCGGTCCGGGCCTGGGTCGGCGAGATGTCGGTCGTCGACGGCGACTACCCGTGGGCCGACGGCCGCCACGACTTCTGCGCCTGGATCGGCGGGGCCGGCCCCGTCGTCGCCGAGCTCGCCGCCGACGTCGAGGCGCGCCTGCGCACCTCCGCCGAGCACGCCGCGCGCTGACCCTCCGCCGGGCGTCCCGGCTGAGTGTTAGGCAAGGCTTACCTTCTGTGCGAGACTGAGGCGATGCCTCCGACGACCGCCGCCCCCGCCCGACCGGCCTACCGGCCGTACCTCGCGACCGTCGCCGCAGCGACCCGGATCGCCCCGCACTTCATCCGCGTGACCCTCACCGGCACCGGCCTCGACCACGTCGGCTGCACCGGCCCCGACCAGCGCATCAAGCTCGTCGTCCCCACCGCCGCCTCCGACGCCCCCGCCTTCCTCGCCTCCGTCTCGGACCCCGACGGACCCGACGGACTCGACCCCGACTGGTACGGCCGCTGGCGACAGCTCCCCGACGAGCTCCGGAACCCGCTCCGCACCTACACCATCCGCGCCGTCCGCCCCGAGGACGCCGAGGTCGACATCGACTTCGCCGCCCACGGCGACACCGGACCGGCCTCCGCCTGGGTCGAGAGCGCCCGCGCCGGCGACCAGATCGTCATCATCGCGCCCGACACGCGCTCCGACCTCCCCGGCGGCGGAGTCGAGTTCCACCCCGGCGCCGCCACCTCCCTCCTCCTCGCTGGCGACGAGACGGCCGTCCCCGCCATCGCCGCGATCCTCGAGAGCCTCGACGACGACGCCACCGGAGCCGCGTTCCTCGAGGTCCCCACCGCCCACGACCGCCTCCCGCTCCGCCACCCCGCCGGCGTCCACGTCACCTGGATCGTCCGCGCCGACGCGGCAGCCCCCGGAGCGGCCCTCGGCGACGCGGTCCGCGCCTGGGCCACCCGCTTCCTCACCGCCCACCACCGCGGCGTCGACGTCAGCGACATCGACGTCGACCACGAGATGCTCTGGGAGGTCCCCGACGAGAGCACCGACCCCGGCCTCTACGCCTGGATCGCCGGAGAAGCCGGCGCCGTGAAGCTGATCCGCCGCTGCCTCGTCACCGAGCTCGGACTCGACCGGAAGCGGGTGGCGTTCATGGGGTACTGGCGCCTCGGCCGCCAAGAGTCCAACTGACCCGGAGCGCCGCAGGGCGACGTTCTGCGGCGTTGTCGTCGGGCGCGATACCGCCGGTATCGCTTCCTCCTCCGCCTTGCAGAACGACGCCCTGCGACGCTCCGGGCGCTGCTCGTAGGGGTGCGGCGCGCCGGGGGCGCGACCGCGGGGGACAGCGCGCCGGGGGCGCGGCCGCGGGGGACGGCGCGCCAGGGGCGCGACCGCGGAGGACGATGCTGATCGAGTGGACCTCGCAGAGGGCGCCTCGAGAGTCATTGCCGACGGATTTCGCGCGTGATCGAGCGGGCCTCGGGTGCCCGGCGAGTCGGGCGATCGCGCCCGGACATGCTGATCGGGCAGCCCTCGGAGAGGGAGTATCGAGATCCACCCCGACCGATCTCGCGGCTGATCGAGAAGCTCGCGGGCACACACCGAGTCGGGCGACCGCGCACAGACCTGCTGATCGGGCAGCCCTCGGAGAGGGTGTGTCGAGATCCTCCCGGCGAGCGCGCCGGGTGCTCCGCGCCGCCCCGCGCCGAGTCGGCGGCGGCGGGGAGCGGCAGCGGGCTACAGGGTGGGCGAGACGCCCACGAGGCGGCTGGAGAGGGTCCAGAGGTCGTGGGCGAGAGCGCGGTCGCGGGCCTGGGGGTTCAGGGAGCCGTGCGGCGTCAGCTGGTCGAAGTAGGTGCCGCTGGCGGCGCCGACGTCGGGCTCGGAGGCGAGGGTGATCAGCGGCACCGCACCCGCCTCGGCGGAGATGCCGAAGGAGCCGACCGAGAGGCTCGTCATCAGCTTCATCATCGTGCTGTCGGCGCCGAAGCTCGTCGAGACGACGCCCGGGTGGAACGAGTACGCGTCGACCGACGTCGTCAGCAGCCGCTCCGCCAGCTCGCGGATGAAGAGGATCGTCACCAGCTTCGACGTGCCGTACGCCCGCCAGCCGCCGAGCCACGGACCGCGGCGGTTGTCGAGGTCGTCGAGCCTCAGGCGACCGAAGCGGTTCGCGAGGCTCGCAGTGGAGACGACGCGGACGCCGGCCCGCTCCCTCGAGGTCTCGATCATCCGCGGGAGCAGGAGCCGCGTGAGCAGGAACGGCGCGAGATGGTTGCTCTGGATCGTCCGCTCGTGGCCGTCGACCGTCTCGGCGCGGTGGGAGACGAGCCCGCCCGCGTTGTTCGCCAGCACGTCGATCCGCTCGTAGCGCTCGAGGAGGCCGTCGGCCAGGGCGCGGACGTCGTCGAGCCGGTCGAAGTCGGCCAGGAACGCGTCCCCTCCCACGTCGGCGGCGACCGCGCGGGTGCGCTCGGGGTTCCGCCCGACCACGGCCACGCGGGCACCGGCGGACGCCAGCGCTCCCGCCGCGACCCGGCCGATGCCGGAGCTGGCTCCGGTGAGGACGACGACGCGCCCCGTCATGTCAGTGACCACGGAGATATCCGCCCTTCTCGAGACCGGCTTCGATCTCGAATCGATTGCGCAGCGGATCGCGACCCGCCACCGTGTACGCGAACGGGAACCACATCCCGTAGAGCCGCCACTGCTCCTTGTGCACGGCCTCGTGCTCGAGGACGCTGTCGGAGACGTTGGTGCCCGTGAGGTAGCTCGTGCCGACGCAGGACCCTCCGCGGCCGAACGCCCAGGAGGGCAGACCGGTGAAGACGACGAGGCCGTGGCTGCGCCGAATCGGGCCCGTGCTCCACAGCGCGCCCCAGGCGAGTCCGACCGCGCACGCGAAGAGGTAGCCCGGCCGGGTGATCGCCGGATCCAGGGCCACCATCGCGACGGCTCGACGGAGCGCGCTCACGCGCTGTCGCGTCCGTAGGTCTCGAGCAGCCTCAGCCAGACCTCGCTGATCGTCGGATAGGAGGGGACCGCGTGCCAGAGGCGCGAGAGCGGCACCTCGCCGACGACGGCGATCGTCGCGGAGTGGATCAGCTCTCCGACCTCCTTGCCGACGAAGGTGACGCCGAGGACGACCTTCCGGTCCTCGTCCACGACCATCCGCGCGGTGCCCGTGTAGCCGTCGGCGGCGAGGGCGGCGCCGGCGACCGAGCCGATCTCGTAGTCGACGACGCGGGTGCGGTAGCCGGCCTTCTCGGCGACCGCGGCGGTCAGGCCGACCGACGCGACCTCGGGGTCGGTGAAGACGACCTGCGGCACGGCCTCGTGGTCCGCGGTCGCGACGTGCGCTCCCCAGGGGGCGTCGTGGACCTCGGCACCGGTGGCGCGCGCGACGATCACGTCGCCTGCCGCACGAGCCTGGTACTTGCCCTGGTGCGTGAGCAGTGCGCGGTGGTTCACGTCGCCCACCCCGTAGAGCCACGGACGCCCGCCGCCGAGGGGAGCACCGTCGCCGCCCAGCACGAGCATCGTGTCGTCGACCGTCAGCGAGGAGCCGGGCTCGAGGCCCATCGTCTCGAGGCCGACGTCGCGGGTGTGCGGGGCGCGGCCGGTCGCGGCGAGCACCTGGTCGGCCTCGATGACGTCGCCGCCCTCGAGCGTCACGGCCACGGTGCCGTCGGACCGGCGCTCGACCGAGACGGGCGAGTCGCCGAGGCGCAGGTCGACGCCGAGCTCCTGGAGCGCCGAGCCGACGAGCTCGCCGGCGAAGGGCTCGAACGGCGCGAGGAGTCCGCTGCGGGCGACGAGCGTGACGGAGGAGCCCATGCCGGCGTAGGCGGTCGCCATCTCGGTCGCGACGACTCCGCCGCCGATGACGACGAGGCGCGGCGGCACCTCCTCGGCCGAGGTGGCCTCGCGGCTCGTCCAGGGGGATGCCGCGCGCAGGCCCGGGATGTCGGGGACGACGGCGGTGGTGCCGGTCGCGACGGCGACGGCGGAGCGGGCGCGGAGCACGCGCACCTCGCCGTCGGGTCCGGTCACGGTCACCTCGCGCTCGCCGCTCAGGCGGCCGTGCCCGCGGACGAGCTCGATGCCGGCGCTCTCGAGCCACTGCACCTGGCCGTGGTCGTCGAAGTGGCTGGTGAAGGAGTCGCGGCGGGCCAGGAGCGCGGGCACGTCGACTCCTCCGCTCACCGCCTGCGCCGCGCCGGGGAGATCACGGGCGGCGCGGATCGCCATCGGCGGCCGCAGCAGCGCCTTCGAGGGCATGCACGCCCAGTAGGAGCACTCGCCCCCGACGAGCTCGCTCTCGACGACGGCCGCGGTGAGGCCGCCCTGGACCGCGCGGTCCGCGAGGTTCTCGCCCACCGGCCCTGCTCCGATGACGATGACGTCGAACTCGTCCGTCGTGCTGCTCATGCTGTCTCCCTGGGGTTCTCGGAGGCGTCGAGCCCCGTCGTGTGTGGGTGTCCGGCGCTCAATGCGCCGGCACGATCTCGGCCCGCCAGCCGTCGTAGCGGCCGCCGTAGCTCTCGACCGCCTCGATCACCTGGCGGAGGAACGCGGTGGTCGACTCCTCGTCGACCGCGGCGTGGTGGCTCGCGACGAGGACCTGCCTCAGCCGAAGCCGCGAGATCGCGATCTGGAAGCCGGAGGCCACGAGGACGCGCCCGGCGCGCCGTGCGGTGCTGCGGCGGGAGAAGACGGCGAAGTGGTCGACCTCGCGCAGCTCCCACACCTGGTCGCCGTAGCGGAGCCGGATCTCGAGCTGCTGCGCGGCGCGCTCCTGCTGCGCCTCGAGGGAGGAGCCGCCGGGCGCCGTGACGGTGGTGCTCTCGTCGCTCATCGTCCGGTGAACTCCGCCGTCGTGCGCTGGAGGAAGGCCTCGGTGCCGATGCGCGCGTCCTCGGACGCCGCGAGACGCGCGAGCGCCCCGGGGAGCGCGGCCGCGGCCTCGGCGTCGGACGCGGCGACCGCGAGCCGGGCACTGGCCAGGGCGGCCTGCACGGCGAGCGGCGCCTGCGCGGCGATCCGGGCGGCCAGACCCCAGGCCGCCTCGGCGACCGTCCCGTCGGGGACGACCTGCTGCACGAGGCCGATGCGGTGGGCCTCCTCGGCGTCGAAGAGGTCGCCGGTGAGGATCCAGCGCATCGCGTCGCCCCAGCCGACGGCGCGGGGGAAGCGCAGCGTCGCTCCGCCGAAGGGCAGGATGCCGCGGGCGACCTCGATCTGGCCGAAGCGGGTGGACCGCTCGGCGAGGACGACGTCGCTCGCGAGCGCGAGCTCGATGCCGAGCGTGAGGCAGGTGCCCTGGAGGCCGATGACCACCGGCTTGCTCACGGGGCGGGTGCGCAGGCCCCACGGGTCGAGACCGCCCTCGGGCACGAAGTCGAGGCCGCCGGAGCCCAGGCGGGGCCCGATGTCGGCGAGGTCGAGCCCGGCCGTGAAGTGCCCGCCCTCGGCGAGGACGACGCCGGCGCGCAGCTCCGGGTCGCGGTCGAGCTCGCCGTACGCGGACGCCAGCTCCGCGAGCAGCCGCAGATCGGCGGCGTTGCGCTTCTCGGGCCGGTCCAGCACGATCGCGAGCACGGTCCCGCGCCGCTCGGTGCGCACGCGCGGTCTCTCGACGCTCATCGTTCCTCCGCTCGGTCGCGTCCGACCATCTTGCCGGGTGCCGCCGACACGCGCTCGGGCTTGCGCGCCGATGGCAGGGCTCTCTCAGGCCCCGCGGGACAGAGCGCCGAGGAGGCGGAGGATCGTGGGCAGGTCGTCCTCGGCCGCGGTCGGCGACGACGGGGCGAACGAGGTGACGCCGGCGCCCGCGAGCGGGAAGCGGGACCGGAGGGCGTCGAGGCTCGCGACGAGGCGCGACGCGGGCACGCCGAAGGGCACCGGGTCGAACAGCCCGGCGAGATCGGCGGGGTCGAGCACGTCCAGGTCGAGGTGCACGTAGACGGAGGCGGCACCGGTCGCCTCGACCGCCGCGACGAGCGACTCCGGGTCGAGGGCGTCCGCGGTCAGCACCGCGGCCCCCCGCTCGACCAGCGGCTCGAGCTCGCCGTCGTCGGCGGAGCGGACACCGGCGAGGACGACGCGCTCGTCGGCCACCCGCTCCTCGGCGCCCGCGCTCAGGAGGCCGACGCCGCGGCCCAGCGCGGCCGAGAGGACCATGCCGCAGAAGGCGCCGCTGGGGGAGGACTCGGGAGTGTGCGCGTCCGGGTGGGCGTCGAGCCAGACCAGCGCGACCGGGCCCGGTGCCGAGCGCACGGCGTGCCCGATCGCCGCGAACTCGACGCCGCAGTCGCCGCCGATCGTGATCACGGGACCGGTGCGGCCCGAGAGGGCCTCGCGCACCCGCTCGGCGACGGTGGCGACCGAGGCGTAGCGGCGGATGCCGGTGTCCTGAGCGTCGCCCGCCTCGGCGGGGATGTCGAGGGTCGTGGTGGCGGAGGAGGGCAGATCGCCCCGGATCGCCTCGGCTCCGTCGACGAGGCGCATCGCGCGCGTCGACGCCGAGCCCTGCCACTGGGGGACGACGAGGAAGGAGGCCATGTCCCTCACTATGGCACGCGCGCCGCTGCCGGGTGCCTGCGTCCTCAGGCCGCGGGCAGGCCTCCGGGGACGGCCGCGGGGCGGAGCGACGGGGGTGCGCCGTCGAGGTCGACCAGGGCCTCGTCGAGTGCGGAGCGGGCGCGGTCGGCGGCGGCGCGGGCCTCGTCCAGAGCGCCGGCCGGATCGCCTGCCGCACGGCGCACCGCGGTGTCCAGCTGCCCGAGCGTCTCCTCGGCGAGGATCCGGGGTGCCGCGGTGATGCGCTCGCCGTGCACGGCGGCCAGGAGCAGCACCGACTCGGCGCCGAGCCGGGCCGCGGTGCGCGCCGCCTCGAACAGCAGGAGCTGGCGCTCGGCCTGGGCGCGCGGCTCACGGTACCCGGAGACGACGGCGTCCAGAGCGGAGTCGGCGTCGAGCAGCAGGACCAGCAGCGCGGCCGGATCGTGGCGGGCGCCGGCCGATCGGGCGTCGTCGGCGTCCAGGAGGAGCGACCGTGCCGCGGCGCACGCGACGGCCACGTCGGCGGCGGAGGCGAGCTGCGCCGAGGTGCGCAGGTCGGAGAGGGTGGCGGCCCGCTCCAGGTCGTCCCGCACGGAGCGCTCGACGCCGCTCAGCTGCACCTCGGCGCGGGTCACGAGCCCGACCAGCGAGTCGACCGCATCGAGCAGGGCGCCGGGATCGGGGGAGCCGCCGGCGGCGACGTGCTCGACGGCCTCGCGCAGCGGTCGGACCCGGCGCTCGGGAGTGGTCCCGGCGAGGACGGAGACCTCGGAGCGCGCCTGCTGCACGCGCTCCGGGAGGGACGGGCTCGGCGAGGTCACTCCGTGATCGTACGGCCGGAGTGTGACACCGCGTGACACGGCGGTTCGACCAGCGGCGGCGGCGTGCCCAGGATGGAGTCATGACCCGCTCGCTCGCCATCGTCGAGGTCGCCCGCGTGCGACCGGGCCGCGAGGAGTACCACGCCTACGTGCAGATCCTGAACGGCCGCATCCTCGCCCTCGCGCACGAGCGCGGCTGGCGGGCGGAGCGCTTCGCGGCCGAGGAGCTGGGCACGGAGGAGCTGCTGGCGCGCACGGCGGGGGCGGATGCCCTCGTCCTCGCGGGCGGCGAGGACATCGCTCCCGAGCAGTACGGCGCCGACCGCGGCTACCCGGCCGAGGGCCCCCACGCGGAGCGCGCGGACGCCGCCCAGATCGCGCTGGTGCACCGGGCACTGGCCCGCCGGACCCCGCTGCTGGGCATCTGCCGCGGCCTGCAGATCGTCAACGTCGCGCTCGGCGGCACGCTGGTGCAGGACCTGGGTCCGGAGGCGGAGCACGTCAACGCGGCGGCCCCCGCTCACCAGCGCATGCACCGGCACGAGGTCGGGCTCGCGGCGGGCTCCGTGCTCGGCGGGCTCTTCGGGTCCGAGGCGCTCGCGGTGCAGAGCGCGCACCACCAGGCGGTCGACCTGCTCGCTCCGGGGCTGCGGGTCGTCGCCCGGGCGGAGGACGGCGTGATCGAGGCCGTCGAGCACGTCGCGGCCCCCCTCGTGGGCGTGCAGTGGCACCCCGAGGACCCGGACGCTCCCGCCGGTCAGCTGGCGACGCTGCTCGACGGGCTGGCGCTCGCCGCCGCCCGCGGGGAGTTCGCGCTGCCCCTCGCCGCCTGAGCGGCCGGGGCTCCCCGCGGGCGACCGGGCTCAGCGGGCCAGTCGGGCCATCCACGCCTCGATGTCGTCGGCCGAGCGCGGGATGCCGGCAGAGAGGTTCTCGGCGCCGTCGGCGGTGACGAGCACGTCGTCCTCGATCCGGACGCCGATGCCGCGCAGCTCCTCCGGGACCGTGAGGTCGTCGGGCTGGAAGTAGAGGCCGGGCTCGATCGTGAAGACCATGCCCTCCTCGACCAGTCCGTCGAGGTACATCTCGCGCCGTGCCCGGGCGCAGTCGTGCACGTCGAGTCCGAGGTGGTGGCTGGTGCCGTGGACCATGTAGCGGCGGTGCTGCTGGTTGTCGGCCTCGAGCGCCTCCTCGGCGCTGACCGGCAGCAGGCCCCACTCGGCGGTGCGCCGCGCGATGACGGCCATCGCCGCGGCGTGAACCTCGCGGAAGCGGATGCCGGGGCGGACGATCGCGAACGCGGCGTCGGCCGCCTCCCGCACCGTCTCGTGCACCCGGCGCTGGGCGTCCGTGTAGCGGCCGTCCACCGGGAAGGTGCGGGTGATGTCGGCGGTGTAGTAGCTGTCCTGCTCGACGCCGGCGTCCAGCAGCACCAGCTGGCCGGGGCGCACCGGCCCGTCGTTGCGCGTCCAGTGCAGGATGCAGGCGTGGGGGCCCGCCGCGGCGATGGTGTCGTAGCCGACCGCGTTGCCGTCGGCGCGCGCGCGTCCGTTGAAGACGCCCTCGATCAGGCGCTCGCCCTTCTCGTGGGCGATGATGCGCGGCAGGTCGGAGAGGACGTCCTCGAAGCCGCGGCCCGTCGCGTCGACGGCGGCGCGCAGCTCGGCGATCTCGTAGGCGTCCTTGACCAGGCGGAGCTCGGCGATGTCGCGCTCGAGCGCCGCGTCGCGGTCCGCCCGCTCGTCGGCCTCGACCGCGTCGAGACGGCCGGTCACCGCCGGGTCGGCCTCGCGGAGCACGGCGAGGGGGACGCCGTCGTGCGCGTCGAGGACCGCGTCGAGCTCGGCGATCCCGCGGGTGGCGAGGCCGAGATCGCTCGCGACCTGCGCGAGCGACGGACGCGGCCCGATCCAGAACTCGCCGATCTCGGGGTTGGCGTAGAACTCGTCGGAGTCGCGGCCCGCGCGCTCGCGGAAGTAGAGCGTCGCGCTGTGGCCGGACCCGGCGGGCTCGAGGACGAGCACCGCGCCGGGCTCGGAGTCGGAGCCCCAGCCGGTGAGCCAGGTGAAGGCCGAGTGCGCACGGAACGGGTAGTCGGTGTCGTTCGCGCGCTGCTTGAGGCGGCCCGCCGGGATGACGATGCGCACGCCGGTGTGCAGCGCGGAGAGGCGCTCGCGGCGGGAGGCGGCGAAGGACGCCTGCTCGCGCGGAGCAGGCAGCGGCTCCTCCCGCTCGGCCCAGCCGGACGCGATGAAGTCGCGGAAGCGGTCGGAGGCGGGGGTCGTCGAGCGGTTCGCGGTGGCGCGGGGGCGCGGGGCGGCGGCGGGGTCGGGCGTCTGAGCGGCGGTCCGCTCCTCCGTGTTCGTCATGACTCCCATTGTCCTCCTCCGCACGGCCGCGGGGGCCGCCACGGGCCGGGCGGGGGAGGAGGACGGGGAGTCGGCGTCGGGGAGGAACGTCAGGACGCGTCCTTCACCATCCCGCGGACCGAGAGCTGGACGACCAGCGGCCGGTGGTCGCTCCCGGCGTCGTCGCGGTCGTCGACGACCTGGTAGCCCGAGACCTCCCAGCGTCCGGAGAAGAGGACGTGGTCGATCGGGGCGCCGAGCGCGGGCGGGACCGAGGACGGCCAGGTGCCCAGGGCGGCGCCGCCCGCGACGGTCCCCGCGTCGCGGCAGCCGCCCAGCGTGGCCGAGCCCGGCAGCCCGGTCCAGTGGTCGACCGTGGAGTTCAGATCGCCGAGGACCACGACGTCCTCCTCCGCGGAGCAGAGCGCGGAGACCGAGAGCAGATCGCTCCGCCACTCCGCGAGGCGCGAGGGGATCGGCGCCATGGTGTGCACCGCGGCGAGGACGGGGCGCTCGGGAGTGTCGGGGCGTGCGACGAGGGACGGTGTCGATCCGGTGACGACCGCGGCGGTGTCGACGCTGTAGCCGCCGAGCGAGGGGGAGAGCAGCAGGGCCGCCCCGTCGTCGGCGCCCGACCCGGCGTAGTGGAGGGTCATCGACATCCCCTGGGCGCTGAGCGCGTTCACGACGTCCTGCGCGTGCGTCTGCGAGACCTCGAGGAGGGCGATGCCGTCGACCGCGCTCTCCCGGGCGAGCGAGGCGATCGTGTCGACGGGCACGCCGTCGTGCAGCACGTTCCAGGTCGCGAGGCGCACGTCGGCGAGGCGGTGGGCGCGCGGAGCGGCGGAGTCGTAGCCCCGCGCTCCCTGCACTCCCGCGAGCACGAGCGCGAAGACGACGCCGAGCGCCGCGAGGGCCAGCGCGAGGCGCCTGACCGGAGCGACGAGGACCGCGATCACGACCAGGACAGCGGCGAGCCCGACGGCCGCCGCGCCCGTCGCGAGCCGGAACGGCACCAGCTGGGCGAAGGGGGCCTCCCGGGCGATCCCGAAGAAGCCGGGCGCCGCGACCACCAGCAGAGCGATCGCCACGATCACCGCCACCGCGGTCTTCACCAGTCTCGTCCCCATCGCCGCCCAGGCTACTAGGGCATCGGAGGGCTCGCAGGCGGCGCGTCTACGATGAGCGCATGCATGTCGACGGGGGCCGTTACGACCTCCACACCCACTCCGTCGTCTCCGACGGCACCGAGGCTCCGGCCGTCCTGGTGCGGGCCGCGGCCGCGGCCGGGCTCGCCGGAGTGGCGCTCACCGACCACGACACGACCGGCGGCTGGGCCGAGGCGCTCGCCGCGGCCGAGGAGGCGGGCATCGACCTGCTGCCCGGCATGGAGCTCTCCTCCCGCGTCGGCTGGGCCAGCGTCCACGTCCTCGCGTACCTCGTCGATCCGGCGGATCCGGGGCTCGTGGCCGAGACCGCGCGCATCCGCTCGGCCCGCACGCACCGCGCGGAGGCGATCGTCACCGCGATCGCGGCCGACTACGACCTCACCTGGGACGACGTCCTCGCCCAGACCAGCCCGGGCACGACCATCGGGCGTCCGCACATCGCCGACGCGCTCGTCGCCCGCGGCCTGGCCACCGACCGCTCCGCGGCCTTCGCGGGGATCCTCGACTGGCGCGGCGGCTACTACCGCCCGCACTACGCGCCCGACCCGGTCGACGCCGTGCGCCTGGTCCGCGCGGCGGGCGGGGTCCCGGTCATCGCGCACCCGGCCGCGAGCGCCCGCGGGATCGCGGTCGAGTCGATCCTCCCGCAGCTCGTCGACGCCGGCCTGTTCGGCCTCGAGGTCGAGCACCGCGAGAACACGGCCGACGGCAAGCGCCGCCTGCGCGAGCTCGCCGAGCAGTACTCGCTCGTCACCACGGGCTCGAGCGACTACCACGGCACGGGCAAGCCCAACCGCCTGGGCGAGAACACGACTGCGCGCGCGACCGTCGACTCGATCCGCTCCTCCGCCCGCTGAGTCGCGGAGAGCCGCTGACAGGCGGAGAGCCGCCGGATCACCGTGACCGCTGAGGGGCGGAGAGCCGCTGAGTCGCGTGGGGACCCCGCTGAGTCGCGGGAGAGCCGCTGAGACGCCGAGAGCCCGCCCTCCCGCGACGGATCGCGGGGGGACGGGCTCGGGGCGCGGAGGCTCAGGCCTGCGCGTCGGGGCGCGGGGAGCGGCGGCGCGACCGGGTGCGGCGGCGCGGCTCGCTGTTGCCGTCGTGGTGCTCCTTGCTCTCGCTCGAGGGAGCGGGGCCGGTCTGCTGCGGAGCGGTCGAGTCGGCGGAGTCGGAGCGGGTGCGGCGACGCGGCGGCCGGTCGCCCCGCTCGGAGCGCTCGCCGCGGTCGGAGCGCTCGCCCCGGTCCGGGCGCGCGTCGGCCTTCGCCTCGGCGGGGATCGGGGTCGGCTTCAGCCGTCCCTTGGTTCCCGCGGGGATGTCGAGGTCGGTGTAGAGGTGCGGCGACGACGAGTAGGTCTCGACCGGGTCGGGCTGGCCGAACTCCAGCGCCCGGTTGATGAGGGCCCATTTGTGCAGGTCCTCCCAGTCGACGAAGGTCACCGCGATGCCGGTCTTGCCCGCGCGCCCGGTGCGGCCGACGCGGTGCAGGTAGGTCTGGTCGTCGTCCGGGATCGTGTGGTTGATCACGTGGGTGACGTCGTTCACGTCGATGCCGCGCGCGGCGACGTCGGTGGCGATCAGGATGTCCTTCTTGCCGGCCTTGAACGCCGCCATCGCGCGCTCGCGCTGCTCCTGGTTGAGGTCTCCGTGCACAGCCGCCGCGTTGAAGCCGCGGTCGTTGAGCTCCTCGACGATGCGGGCGGCGGCGCGCTTCGTGCGGGTGAAGATGACGGTCTTGCCGCGGCCCTCGGACTGCAGGATGCGCGCGATGACCTCGTCCTTGTCGAGCGAGTGCGCCCGGTAGACGATGTGCTTGATGTTCGCCTGCGTGATGCCCTCGTCGGGGTCGGTCGCGCGGATGTGGATGGGCTTGTTCATGAAGCGGCGCGCGAGCGCGACGATCGCGCCCGGCATCGTCGCCGAGAAGAGCATGGTGTGGCGGGTGGGCGGCGTCTGCGCGAACAGCTTCTCGATGTCCGAGAGGAAGCCCAGGTCGAGCATCTTGTCGGCCTCGTCGAGGACCAGCACCTGCACGTTGGCGAGCGAGAGCAGGCGCTGCCCGGCGAGGTCGAGGAGCCGGCCGGGCGTGCCGACGACGATCTGCGCGCCGGCCTTCAGCTGCTCGATCTGGCCCTCGTAGGCCTTGCCGCCGTAGATCGAGACGATCTTGGTCGGCCGGTTGGAGGCGGCCAGCTCGATGTCCTCGGTGACCTGCACGGCGAGCTCGCGGGTCGGGACGACGATGAGCGCCTTGACGCCCGGCTCCGGGTCGGTGCCGAGGGCCTGGATGAGGGGGAGGCCGAAGCCGAAGGTCTTGCCGGTGCCGGTCTTGGCCTGGCCGATGATGTCCTGCTTCTGCAGGGCCAGGGGGATCGTCTGCTCCTGGATGGGGAACGGCTCGAGGATGCCCTTGGCGGCGAGTGCGGCGACGATGTCGTCGTCGATGTTCAGATCGGAGAAAGTCACGGAGTGAAGCGCCTGTCGTGTCGAACGGTCTACGCCCCTGTACGACTCCGGGCGCAGGGTCACCGATCCAGCGCCGGTGACATCCCGGCGAGTCTACTGCTCCCGGCCCCGCCGGCCCCGGAACCCCGCTCCTCCGGCGCCCTATGCTGAGGAAATGGCTGCCTGGTTCCGACGTCGACGTCCCCTGCTCGAGGTGCCCCGCCTGACGCCCCGCGGGGAGTCGAGCCAGAAGCGCGACCGCGTCGACCTCGCCGACCTCACCCCCGAGGTGCTGCCCTACCTCGGCCAGGTCGCCTACCTCCAGCTCGCGGTGTTCGAGGTGCTGGCGCGCGCCGTCGCCGAGACCGACGACCTCGCGGACAAGGAGGCCATCTCCTCCGCCGCCGGCACGGCGCTCGCGAAGCACCACGCCGTCGTCGCCGAGCTGCGCCGCCGCGACGTGGAGCCCGGCGAGGCCATGGCGCCGTTCCGCCCAGCGATCGACACCTTCGAGCGGCTCACCCGCGGCGCGGACCTCCACGAGACGCTGCTCTCGGCGTACATCACGGCGGGCCTGCTCGACGACTTCTTCATCCGCCTCACCGGCGGGCTGCCCACCGACGTGGGGCCGCGCATCGCGCAGACGCTCGGCGCGGACACGGGCGTCGACGGCGTGATCGCGATCCTCCGCCGCGAGATCGCCGCGGACGGGCGCCTGGGCTCGCGCCTGGCAGTCTGGGGCCGCCGCCTGGTGGGCGACACCCTCCTCGTGGCGCGCTCCGCGCTGATGGGCTCGGGCAACCACGACTCCGACGAGTCGCGGATCGAGCCGGTGTTCACCGAGCTCATCGCCTCGCACACGCGCCGGATGGACGCGCTGGGGCTCACGGCCTGACGGTTCCCGGCGTCGCACTGCCCCGGAATCCGGAACGACGGAGGCGCGGAAGTCCGAGGACTCCCGCGCCTCCGGCTCGGATCAGGGGGCGACGCGTCCCGAGAGCATCGCCTGCAGGGAGGCCTCGTCGCGGCGGGCGCGGCTGCGCCCGAGCGAGAGGCCGACCGGGACGACGACCACGGCGGTCGCGACGAGGGACAGGACCCAGATCAGGCCGCCGTCCCACGGCAGGCCCGCCCAGGTCAGTGCGACCCAGACGACTGCGGCGACGAGGCCGCCGATCGCCGGGACCAGCACGGAGCCGTGCAGGTGCCGGTGCGGCAGCCCGTAGCGCGCGGCGAGACCGATCAGGACCCCGAACAGGGTGATGAAGAGGAGCTCCACGACGTGTCCGCCCGGGACGCTCTAGGCGACGAAGCCGACGCGGCGCGACTCCTCGGAGCCGACCTCGACGAAGGCGATGGTGGCGGTCGGGACGATGTAGATCTTGCCCTTCTCGTCGCGGAGGCGGAGGACGGCGGTGCCGGCCTCGAGAGCGGTGGTCACCGTCTTCTCGACCTCGGTCACGGACATCGACGACTCGAAGTTGAGCTCGCGCGGGGTGTTGACCATTCCAATACGGATTTCCACCAGCAGTGCCTTTCGGGAGGGGACGAGGGTGTCAGGATACGGGACCGCGCTCGGACGACCGCGCCGGTTTCGCGGTGAGCGGAGCGGGCGGCCGGGGCTCCCGGCGGGGACGGGCGGGAGTGTCGGACCCGGTGGCTACCGTGGTCGTGTGACCGCTCCCGCGACCCCCGCTCCCTCCACCGCAGCCTCCGTCGGCGAGGCGCTCCCGGGCGAGCCCGCGGTCGTGCTGGACGACTCCCAGCGCGCGGTGCTCGCGCTGCCCGAGGGCCGCAGCGCCGCCGTGCTCGGGGCGCCGGGGACGGGCAAGACCACGACGGTCGTCGAGCTGGTCGCCGAGCGCGTCCTCGAGCGGGGGTACCCGCCCGAGTCGGTCGTGGTGCTCGCGGCCAGCCGCACCGCCGCCACCGCCCTGCGCGACGTGCTCGCCCTGCGGCTGGGAGTGCCGACCCGGGGCCCGCTCGCCCGGACCGCGACCTCGCTCGCGTTCGAGGCGGTCACCTCCTCCGCTAAGGAGCGCGGCCTCGAGCGGCCGACCCTCCTGACCGGCGGCGAGCAGGACGCCCTCCTCTCGGAGCTCGTCGAGGGCCACCTCGAGGAGGGGACCGGCCCGCGGTGGCCGGAGGAGTTCAGCCCCGAGGTGCTGCGGCTGCGGACCTTCCGGACCGAGCTCCGCGAGTTCGGGATGCGGGCGACCGAGCACGGGCTCGACTCGGACGCGATCCGCGCCCTCGGGGTCGACGCCGAGCGCGGCGAGTGGAGCGCGGCGGCCGACGTGCTCGACGAGCTGCGCGAGGTGGTCGAGTGGATGGCGCCCCAGGCGGGGACCCGCCTGGACGCGGCGGAGTTCGCGGCCTACGCGGCCGAGGCGATCCGCGCGGGCGAGGGCGGCGAGCGGATCGACGCGCTGCGTCTCGTCGTCGTCGACGACCTCCAGGAGGCGAGCGAGTCGACGCTCGTGCTGCTGCGGGCGCTGACGGAGCGCGGGGTGACCGTGATCGCGCTGGGCGACCCGGACGTGGCGACCAGCGCCTACCGCGGCGCGGCCTCCGACACGCTCGGCCGGTTCGCCGCGAGCATCGGCGCGTCCGACGTCGAGACTCTGGTGCTCGCGCGCGTGCACCGCCACTCGGCCGCGCTGCGGGCGGTCGTGTCGGCGGCCACCGAGCGGATCGGCACCGCGGCGGCCGGCCGGCAGCGGGCGGCGGTCGCGGCTCCGGCCCCCGAGGCGGGCCCGGCGCCCGTCCTGGTGCTGCACGCCCCGACGGCGGCGCGGGAGGCGGCGACGGTGGCGCGGCTGCTGCGCGAGCGGCGGCTGCGCGACGGAGTGCCGTGGCGGCGGATGGCGGTCGTCGTCCGCTCCGGAGCCGCGGTCCAGCCGCTGGTGAAGGCGCTCGCGGTGGCGGAGGTGCCGACCCGCTCCGTGCTCGCCGGACGGGCGCTGCGCGACGATCACGCGGCCCGGGCGCTGCTCGTGCTGGTCGGCGTCGCGATCGGCGAGCGGCCCCTCGATGCGGAACTCGCGGCGGAGCTGCTGCTCGGCCCTTTCGGCGGGGTCGACCGGCTGGGGCTGCGCAGGCTCCGGCTCGCACTCCGGGCGGAGGAGCTGGCCGGCGGCGGCATCCGCGCGAGCGACCCGCTGCTGGTCGAGGCCCTCGCCGCGCCCGGCCGATTCGCGACCATCGACTCCGCTCCCGCCCGGCAGGCCGAGCGGCTGGCCGTGACGATCGACCGGGTCCGCCGCCTGCACGAGGAGGGGGGCTCGATCGAGGAGCTCCTGTGGTCGGCGTGGGAGTCCAGCCGCGTCGCGTCCTCCTGGCGCGAGCTCGCCCTCGGCACCGGCCTGACCGCCGCCGAGGCCAACCGCAACCTCGACGGCGTGGTCGCCCTCTTCAGCGCCGCGCGCCGGTTCGTGGAGCGGGCGACCGGGCACTCCGCGATCGGCTTCGTCACCGAGATCCTCGAGGCGGAGGTCCCCGAGGACACTCTCGCTCCGCGCTCCGTCGAGGACGCGGTCCTCATCGGCACGCCCTCCTCCGTCGTCGGCCTGGAGTTCGACGTCGTGGTGGTGGCGCGGCTGCAGGACGGCGTCTGGCCCAACCTCCGCCAGCGCGGCTCGCTGCTCGATCCGGACGGCCTGCTGCGGCACGCCCGTGGCGAGGGCGGACTGCCGCTCGACGCCCGCAAGGCCACTCTCGACGACGAGCTCCGGATGTTCGCCCTGGCCGCCTCCCGCGCCCGGCGGCAGCTCGTGCTCAGCGCCGTCGCGGGCGAGGACGAGACGCCCTCCCTCTTCTTCCGGCTCACCCCGCCGGACGCGCCGCGGCTCGATCCGGCCTCCGCAGTGCCGCTCACGCTGCGCGGGGCGGTGGCGGCGCTGCGCCGGACCGCCACCACACCGGACTCGACCGAGGCTCCCGCCGCCATCCGAGGGCTCAGCGCCCTGGCGCTCGCGGAGGTCCCCGGCGCCGACCCCTCCTCCTGGTCCGGGGTGCTCGAGCCCTCGACCACGGAGCCGCTCTTCGACGTCGGCGACCCCGAGCGTCCCGTCTCCGTCTCGCCGAGCCGCCTCGAGGCCTTCGAGCGGTCCCCTCTGGACTGGTTCGTCGACGCCGTCTCCGGCTCCACGACGAGCACGGCGATGGGGGTCGGCACCCTCGTGCACTGGGTCCTCGAGAACGCCGAGCGGCCCGATCCGCAGGAGCTGTGGGCGGCTCTCGAGTCGCGGTGGCCCGAGCTGGTCTTCGAGTCGCCCTGGGTGGGGGAGCGGCAGAAGCGCGTCACACGGCGGCTGATCGACGGCCTCGCGGGCTATCTCGCCGACTTCGAGCGCGGGGGAGGCGTGGTGCTCGGCCGCGAGCAGCAGTTCGAGCTCGACGTCCCGCCCGCCCGGGTGCGCGGCTCGATCGACCGCGTCGAGCGCGCGGCCGACGGCTCCGTCACGATCGTCGATCTCAAGACGGGCCGCAGCACCCCCCGCAAGGACGACATCGCCGAGCACGCGCAGCTGGGCAGCTACCAGCTCGCCGTCGCCGAAGGCGCGCTCGAGGCGGCCGACCCGGCCGACGGGGGAGGCGCGAAGCTGCTCTTCGTGGCGACGGGCGTGCGCGGGAAGCCGTACCGAGAGGTGGTCCAGGAGCGCTTCGGCGAGGAGGAGCTGGAGCGGCTGCGCGAGCGCGTCCGCGCCGCGGCCCTGGGCATGGCGGCGGCGGGCTTCTCGGGCCTGCTCGACGCGACCCCGTTCTCCCCCGGCGACGCCCTGCGGTACCGCATCCACGCGGTGCCCGAGGTCCCGGGGGACGGCCTCCTGGCGATCGACGAGGTCGACGGGACAGAGGACCCGGAGGACTCCGAGGAGCCGGATCCCGATGCGCCGGCCGATCCATCCGGCCCCGCCGACCCCGACCCCTCCGCCGTCTCCGAGGAGGAGCTGCCGTGATCGACGCCCTGACCATCGCCGAGCGCCTCGACCTGCGCCCGCCCACCGCCGAGCAGCGCGCCGTCATCGAGGCGCCGCTCGAGCCGGCCCTCGTGGTCGCCGGCGCCGGCAGCGGCAAGACCGAGACGATGGCGAACCGCGTCCTCTGGCTCCTCGCGAACGGCCACGCGGCGCCGTCGGAGGTGCTCGGCCTCACCTTCACCCGCAAGGCGGCGGCCGAGCTCGGCGAGCGCATCGGGCGGAGGATCGACCAGCTCGGCGCGGCGGGCCTGCTCCCGCTCGCGCCCGGGCAGTCGGCGCCCGACCCGTTCGAGGCCGCCACCGTCTCGACCTACAACGCCTTCGCGAACACGATCTTCCGCGACAACGCGGCCCTGATCGGCCGCGAGGGGGACGCGACCGTGCTCTCCGAGGCCTCCGCCTGGCATCTCGCGCGGGGAGTCGTGGCCGACACGGCCGATCCGCGCATCCTCGAGGTGGAGGCGGGCATCGACCGGCTGACCGACCTCGTCGTCTCGCTCGCGCACGACCTCGCCGACAACCTCGCCGATCCGGCCGCGGTCGCCGCGTTCGCCGAGGACTTCCTCCGCCTGGGCGAGCTCCCGCGTGGAGGCAGCGGCTCGGGGCTCTACCGCGAGCTCGAGAAGGCGCTGCAGGCCGTGGGCGCGCTGCCGGTGCTGACGGCGCTCGCCGAGCGGTTCCAGGAGGCGAAGGCCGAGCGCGGCTTCGTCGAGTTCTCGGACCAGGTGGCCCTCGCGCTGCGGATCGTCGACAGGGTGCCGCGGATCGTGGACGAGCACCGCGCGAGGTACCGGGTGGTGCTCCTCGACGAGTACCAGGACACCTCCGTGCTGCAGACCCGCCTCCTCTCGCGGCTCTTCGCCGGGCAGGGAGTGATGGCGGTGGGCGACCCGCACCAGTCGATCTACGGCTGGCGCGGTGCGAGCGCCGAGGGGCTCGGCCGCTTCGGCACCGATTTCGGGGGAGCGGGCCGCTTCTCCCTCAGCACGAGCTGGCGCAACGGCCGCCGCGTGCTGACCGCCGCGAACGCGATCGTGGAGCCGCTGTCGGCGGGGAGCGCGGTCGCGGTCGACACGCTGAGCGCGGGTCCTCAGGCCTCCGAGCACCCGGTCGAGCTCACCTTCCCCGAGACGATCGAGGAGGAGGCGGACGACGTCGCCGCCTGGTTCGCCGGGCGCCTGCGCCAGAGCGCCGAGCCGCCGTCGGCCGCGGTGCTCTTCCGGGTGCGCGCGCACATGGACCGCTTCGCCGCCGCGCTGGCGAAGCACGGCGTCCGGTACCACATCCTCGGCATCGGGGGCCTGTTGCGGCAGCCCGAGATCGCCGACCTCGTCGCCGCGCTCACCGTGGTCGAGGACCCGGCCGCCGGCAGCGAGCTCGTCCGCCTCCTGGCCGGCGCCCGCTGGCGTCTGGGCGTCCGCGATCTCAAGGCGCTGCGCGACCTCGCCTCGTGGCTCGCGGCGCGCGACCACGCGCACCGGCTGCTCCCGGAGGATGTGCGCGAGCGGATGCGCGCGTCCGTCACCGAGGGCGAGGGCGGCTCGATCGTCGAGGCTCTCGACTTCATCGCGGCGCGCCGCCCCGGCGACGACGGGCGGATCGACCACTCCGCGCTCGGCGGGTTCAGCGCCGAGGGCCTGCGGCGCCTGCACGAGGCGGGCGCCCTGTTCGCCCGGCTGCGCGCCCGGGCCGGGCTCGACCTCCTCGACTTCGTCACCCTGGTCGAGCAGGAGCTGGGCCTGGACATCGAGGTCGAGGCGAACGAGTCGCGCGGGGACGGCCGCGCCAACCTCGAGGCCTTCCGGGAGGCGGTGGCCGGGTACCTGCAGACGGACGACCGCGGCGCCGGCACCGGCTCCTCCCTCCGCGGATTCCTCCGCTGGCTCGTCCTCGCGGACAAGCGCGACGGCCTGGCCCCGCGACCGGAGGACCCGGAGCCGGGGACGGTGCAGCTGCTGACGATCCACGGCTCCAAGGGTCTGGAGTGGGACCTCGTCGCCGTCCCGCGGATGGTCGACGGCGAGCTCCCCGGCACGCCGGTCGAGGGCTTCCGCGGGTGGGTCAGACTGGGCGCGATGCCCTACGCGTTCCGCGGCGACGCCGCCGAGCTCCCCGATCTCGCCTGGCGCGGCTGCAGCACGCAGAAGGAGGTCGTCGACGCGATCGGAGCGTTCGGCGACACCCTCCGCGAGCGCAACGAGGCGGAGGAGCGGCGTCTCGCCTACGTGGCCGTCACGCGGGCGCGTCACCACCTCCTGCTCAGCGGCTCGTGGTGGGCCGGCCAGGCCAAGCCGCGCGGACCGGGCGTCTTCCTCCGCGACCTCGAGGAGGCCGGCACGATCCCGCCGCTGCCGACCGAGCCCGCGAACGAGGAGAACCCGCTCGAGCGGGCCCCGCGCACGTTCCGCTGGCCCCACGATCCGCTCGGCTCCCGCGGCGACCGGGTCCGCGCCGCCGCCGCCCGGGTCCGCAGCGCCGAGCCCGCTCTGCTCGGGGCGCGCGGCGACGACATCCGCCTGCTGCTCGCCGAGCGGGCGGTGCGGCTGGCCGGGGGCGAGCGCACGCCGCTGCCCACCCGCATCCCCGCCTCCCGGTTCAAGGACATCGTCAGCACGCCGGACGAGGTCGCGGCGCAGCTGCGCCGGCCGATGCCGGAGCGCCCCTACCGGCAGACCCGGCTCGGCACGACCTTCCACTCCTGGGTCGAGAACCGCTTCGGCGTCCAGGGCGGGGCGGAGGCGGTCGACACCTTCCCCGACGAGCTCGACGACGCCGGCCCCGCGAGCGTCGAGCAGGAGCGGCTCGACGCCCTGATCGCCACCTTCGAGCGCTCGGAGTGGGCCGACCGGCGCCCGGAGGCGGTCGAGATCGAGATCCACCTCCAGCTCGCAGGCCACGTCGTCGTCTGCAAGCTCGACGCGGTGTACCCGACGGAGGACGGCGTGCAGATCGTCGACTGGAAGACCGGGCGGGCGCCGAAGGACCCCGCCGACCTCGAGCTCAAGCAGTTCCAGCTCGCGCTGTACCGGCTCGCCTACTCGCGCTGGCGGGGGGTGCCGCTCGAGAGCGTCGACGCCGTGTTCTACTTCGTCGCCGACGACCTCGTGCTGCGGCCCGAGCGGTTCTACTCCGAGCGCGAGCTCGCGGAGTCGCTCTCCTCGGCGACGGGAGCGAGCCCGCGGCCGTGAGCGGAGGAGCCCGTGCGGGCTCCCGGCGTGCGGTTGAGCAGCTCCTCGACCTCCGAGACCTCCAGCACCGGGCCGGTGTCGGTCGAGAGGGGCGCGGAGAGGTCGCCGAGCACGCTGTCGACCAGCGTGTCGAGCATGGCGACCGCGTCGTCCACGATGGCGGAGTCGTCGGTCTCGGTGCCGTGCAGCAGCCAGCGGGCGAGTTCGAGTTCGGCGTAGAGCTGGGCGCGCTGGCGGATCGTGCGGTCCACTGCTCCCGCGCGCATCCGGGAGTAGGCGGAGAGCGCCGTCTCGGAGCCCGGGGCGCTCAGCAGCCAGTGCAGGTCGCGCGCCGGGTCGCCGACCCGCAGCGCCGCCCAGCCGAGCACGGCCGCGACGACGTCGCCGGAGCGGAGGAAGGAGTCGGCGGTCATCGAGCCGTTCACCACGGTCGGGTCGAACTGCCAGAGCGCCTCGTCGGAGGAGGCCGACTCCCAGCGCGCGACGAGCGCCGCCGGGACGTGGCCGGTGTCGGCCGCGCGCTCGATCACCGCGACCGTCTCGTTCACGCTGTCGCGCGCGGTCGCGATCGGCAGGCCCGCCTCCTGGACGAACGACACCGGGAGCGAGTGGATCGCCCCGACGGCCCGGCCGATCGAGTCCGCGAGCCCGCTCTGCGCGGCCACGTCGTCGATGAGGACGCGATCTCCCTCGAGGTACTCGTAGACGACCGCGCGGGTGCCGTCGAACGGCGTCTGCCCGACGCTCTCCTGCAGATCGAAGGGCAGGCGGCTGCGGATGCCGGCGGTCAGCGCCCGGAGCGCGACGAGGTCGCCGAGCTGCTCCTGCTCCGCGAGCGCGGACGTGGGCACGCGCACGACGAGGCGGGCGCCCTCGCGCGTCGTCAGCAGGGCGGAGTCGAAGTCGCCGTGCGTCGAGGAGGTGAAGGGGCGCGCGGAGCGGACGTCGAGGCCCTCGACGGCCGAGGTGGCCAGCGCGGCTAGAGTGAGATGGGATCTGGCCATGGTTTCCAGGGTAGGCGGCTCGTGCCCGGCCGGCCCGCCGCCACGCGCTGTCCCGCCGATGCCGTCGAAGGCCCGCGACAGCGGTCCTCGCGGCCCCCGTCACGAAATGAGCCCCGGATGTCACTGCCCTTCGCCGATCGCCTCCCGCTCTCGCGACAGGCGGCCGACCGCGACGGCGTCGGACGCTCACGGCCCGCGCTCTTCGACGAGCTGCTCGCCGATCCCGCCACCCGCGTGCTCGTCCTGCACCACGACCGGACCCTGGTCGAGGCCGACCGCCTCGTCCTGCGCCGCCCCGAGGACGTGACCGCCGGCACCCTCCGGATCTACCTCGGCCGCACGCTCGCCGAGGCCCCCGGCGAGCCGGTCGGAACCCCCGTCATCGCGACCGTCCTCACCGACGCGGCCGCCGCCGAGCTCGAGCCCGACGAGGAGCGGTGGAGCGGCCTGCGCCCGATCGCCGAGCGCCTGAGCGACCGCGACGCGGGCCTGTTCACCGAGGCTCTCGCCATCGCGAACTGGCACGCCTCGCACGGCTACTCGCCCCGCAACGGCGACCCGACCGTCGTCGAGCAGGGCGGCTGGGTCCGCCGCTCGCCCACCGACGGCAGCCAGGTCTTTCCGCGCACGGATCCGGCGATCATCGTCTGCGTCCTCGACGCGGACGACCGCCTCCTCCTCGGCTCGAACGCGATGTGGGGCACCGGCCGCTTCTCCCTGCTCGCCGGCTTCGTCGAGCCGGGCGAGTCGCTCGAGGCCGCCGTCATCCGCGAGATCGGCGAGGAGTCGGGCATGCGCGTCGTCGACCCGCAGTACCTGGGCTCGCAGCCCTGGCCCTTCCCCGCCTCCCTCATGGTCGGCTTCACGGCCCGCCTCGCCGAGGACCAGTCCCCGGAGGATCTGCTCCCGGACGGCGAGGAGATCGTCGAGCTGCGCTGGTTCACCCGGCAGCAGCTGCACGACTCGCTCGAGTCCGTGCTGCTGCCCGGCCGCTCGTCCATCGCCCGCGCGATGATCGAGGACTGGTACGGAGGCGAGCTGGAGAACGGCCCGATCGCGTGACCCTGCTCGACGGTCTCGACGAGGGGCAGCGCGAGGCGGCGGAGGCGCTGCTGGGGCCGGTCTGCGTCCTCGCGGGAGCGGGCACCGGCAAGACCCGGACGATCACGCACCGCATCGCGCACGGAGTGGCGACCGGCGTCTACACGCCCGGTCGCGTCATGGCACTGACCTTCACCAGCCGCGCCGCGGCCGAGCTGCGCTCGCGCCTGCGGGTGCTCGGCGCCGGCGGCGTCCAGGCCCGTACCTTCCACGCCGCCGCCCTCTCGCAGCTCGGCTACTTCTGGCCGCAGCTGGTGGGGGGCACGATGCCCCAGCTGCTCGACGGCAAGGCCCGCCTGCTCGGGCACGCGGCCGAGCGGCTCCGCCTGAAGCTCGACACGGCGACGCTCCGCGACCTCTCGGCCGAGATCGAGTGGCGGAAGGTGTCCGCCCTCTCGCTCGAGCAGTACGCCGTCGCCGCCCGCACGCGCCCCCTGCCCGGACGGCTCACCCTGGAGCAGACGGTCGCGCTCGTGGACGAGTACGAGGGGCTGAAGGACCAGCGCCGCCAGATCGACTTCGAGGACGTCCTGCTCGTGACCGCCGGGATGCTCGAGTCCGAGCCCGCGATGGCGATGCAGGTGCGCGAGCAGTACCGCTTCTTCGTCGTCGACGAGTACCAGGACGTCTCGCCGCTGCAGCAGCGGCTCCTGGAGCTCTGGCTCGGCGACCGGAGCGACCTCTGCGTCGTCGGCGACGCCAGCCAGACCATCTACTCCTTCGCGGGTGCGCGGGCCGACTACCTCCTCGACTTCCCGTCCCGCTGGCCGGCCGCCACCGTGGTGCGCCTGGAGGAGAACTACCGCTCGGCCGTGCCGATCGTGCAGACCGCGAACCGCCTCATGCGGGGCAGGCCCGGCGCCCTCTCGCTCCACGCCGTCGCCGCCGCCGAGGCGCCGGAGCCCGCGATCGACGCCTACCCGGACGACATCGCGGAGGCGCGCGGGATCGCGGCGCGGGTCGCGGCCGACATCGAGGCGGGGGTGCGCCCCTCCGACATCGCGGTCCTCTTCCGCACCAACAGCCAGTCGGCGGTCATCGAGCACGCCCTGCACGAGCGGGGAGTGAGCGCGCACATGCGCGGCGGCAAGCGCTTCTTCGACCTGCCCGAGGTGAAGCAGGCCGTGATGCAGCTGCGCGCGGCGTCCGTGTCGATCAGCGGCGAGCCGCTGTTCAAGTCGGTGAGCGACGTCCTCCGCTCGCTCGGCTGGAGCGCCGAGCCCCCGTCTGCGCCCGGTGCGGTGCGCGACCGGTGGGAGTCGCTGGACACGCTGGCCCGCCTCGTCGACGAGGCCCCTGCCGGATGGACCTTCCGCCAGTTCACCGACGACCTGATCGCACGCCAGCAGGTGCACCACGAGCCGGACCGCGGCGCGGTCACCCTCGCCACGCTGCACTCGGCGAAGGGCCTCGAGTGGGAGTCGGTGCACCTGATGGGGCTCGCCGAGGGCCTGCTGCCGATCTCGTACGCCGCCGGCCTCGAGGCGATCGACGAGGAGCGGCGCCTCCTCTACGTCGGCATCACCCGGGCCCGCCGGCGCCTGCGCCTCTCGTGGGCGCGCTCGACGGTCGGCCGCGTCACGCGGAGGGAGCCGTCGCGCTTCCTCGAAGAGCTCGGCACGCGCACTCGGGGTGCGGCTCCCGCTCCCGCACGGTGAACGCTCCGGAGGCGTCGCTGTAGACCCGCTCGGCCGCGCGGAGCCCTCGCCAGCCCGCGAGGAGCCGCCGCAGCACGGCGTCGGCGGCCGCCACGGCGATCGCCGCGCTCGCGAGCGGCGTGCGGGTGGGGGCTGAGCGGCCGAGCACCTGGATCACGAGGCGCGCGCGATCCGGGTCGAGGTCCATCCGGTCCCGCTCGGCGCAGTGCAGGCACGGTCCGGACCCCGGCTCCACCAGGGGTCCGAGGCGCACCGATTCGTCGCCGAACACCACCGCCAGGTGCGGCACATCGGCCGCGAGCCAGTGCGCGGCGCGGGCGGGGGCGACCGCGAAGTCGGCGATCAGCACGGCGAGGTCCGGCGTCCCGTCGTCGGCGAGCAACGAGCAGCCCTCGCTCCGGAGCAGCGTGCGCAGTGCGTCCGGTGCTGCGCCCGTCCCCTCGACGACGACCCGCGGTGCCGGGGGAGGGCCGGGCTCGACGCTGCGCAGCAGGACCGGCCGGAGCGCCTCGAGCACCTCGTCGACCCGCGCCTCGCTCGCTCCGGCGCGCGCCGCGATCAGGCGGACGGTGCCGGCGCTGGTGCCCACGCGGAGGGCGTCGAGCAGCAGCTCCTCCGGGTAGCCGATGCCGTCCAGCACCGCGTGCGGCCGGTCGAGGCCGAGCTGCACCGCGGTCGCGGAGCGCCAGAGCAGGGGGAGTCGGGGATCGAGCCGGAGCACCATCCGGCGATCATGGCCGAGACCGGCCCGGCGCCGCGCGAGTTGTCCACAGGCGGGCGCCGGACGGGGGGGTCAGACGGGGCGGTCCCCCGTGGGGGAGGAGCCGCTGTCGTCGTCGTCCGGCGAGCCGGCGTCGTCGGGCGTGTCCGGAGCGTCTCCGGAGGCGCCGTCGCCCTCGCGCGGCATCGTGCCGTTCAGCAGGTCCTCCAGCGCGCGGTCCATCTCGTCGGGCTCCGGGGTCTCGCCGCGGGCCTCGGCCGTGAGCCGGGCGACGAGCGCGCTCGGGTCGTCCAGGTCCTCTGAGCCGGGGAGCAGGTCGGGGTGCGACCAGAGGGAGTCGCGGGCCTCGGGCCCGACGGCGTCGGTCACGGCCTGCCACATCGCGGCGGCCTCGCGGAGGCGGCGCGGGCGCAGCTCCAGGCCGACGAGGGTGGCGAAGGCGGATTCGGCCGGCCCGCCGGAGGCGCGGCGGCGGCGGACCGTCTCGGCGATCGCCCCGGCGCTGGGCAGGCGGGTGGTCGCCGCCGCGGTGACGACGTCGACCCACCCCTCGATGAGGGCGAGGACGGTCTCGAGGCGGCCGTGCGCGGCGAGCTGCTCCTCCGTCTTCGGCGGGATGAGCGCGCCGGAGGTCATCGCGTCGCGGAGCTCCTCGGGGTTCGACGGGTCGAAGCCCTCGGCCAGCTCCTCGAGGCGGGTGGTGTCGATGCTGATCCCGCGCGCGAAGTCGGTGATCTGCGAGATGAGGGCGAGACGGAGCCACTTGCCGTGCCGGAAGAGGCGGGCGTGCGCGAGCTCGCGGACCGCCAGGTACAGCTGCACCTGGTCCAGCGGGATGTCGAGGCCCTCGCCGAACGCGGCGACGTTCTGCGGCAGGATCGCCGCGTCGTTCTCCTCCAGCAGCGGGATGCCGATGTCGCCGCCCGAGACGACCTCGGCGGCGAGCTGCCCGACGACCTGGCCCAGCTGCAGGGCGAACAGGGTGCCGCCGATCCCGCGCATCATGCCCTCGGCACCGGCGATCATCGCCTGCATCTCCTCCGGGGCCTGCTCGCGGAGCACGCGGGTCAGCGCGTCCGAGATGCTCAGCGCCACCGGCTCGGCGAGCTGGGTCCAGACCGGCATCGTCAGGGAGATCCACTCGAGGCGGCTGATCGAGCGCGGCGTGCGGCTCAGCTCGGAGACGTACGCGACCTCGTCGAGCCAGAGCGCGGCGACGCCGAAGGCCGCGTCGATCGGAGCCCGCACGGAGTCGGACACCGGCGCGGACTCGGCGCGCGCGAGCTGCTTCGCCTGCTCGAGCGAGAGCGTCCAGTTGACGCCGCCGTCGCCGTTCTGCTGCATCGCGCTCTGCAGCTGCGAGAGCAGGTTCTGCAGGGCCACCGGGTCGTTCGGCAGTCCCGCCGCTCCGGCGAGCTGCGAGGGGTCGACCGGGCCGTTCCCCGAGAGGAACTGCCGCAGCATCTCCCGGAACTCGTCCTCGGAGCCGCCGCCCGCTCGGTCCGCACTGTCGCCATCGGCCATCGGGATCAGCCCTCCGTCGCTCACGTGAATCCGGTCGCCGCACCGCCTCCGCGGCCCTGCACAGGGCGCCGGTTCCGGCGCGACTCCCAGTCGTTCAAGCTACGTTAGCCCGAGCGCCCGGGGCCTCGGCGTGCAGAGCACCGCTCGGGCCCAGCCCGCTTCCGCCCGCCGCGAACATCCCGGCGGAGCCGCTCCACCCGTTGCCAGAAAGGCCCCCGTGTCGCTGTTCTCCGACGACCCGCGCCCCTCCTCCTCCCCGCGCCGCCCGTGGGTCGGACCGGTCGTCCTCCTCTCGGGTGTCGCCGTCGTGGTCGGTCTGGGCGTCGCGCCCGCCCCCTACGTGATCGAGCAGCCCGGCCCCGTGTTCGACACCCTGGGCAGCAGCAAGGACGTGCCCCTCATCTCGATCCCGGACCGCACCACCTATCCCACGGCCGGCACGCTCGACATGCTCACCGTGTCGGTCGTCGGCAACCCGCAGAGCCTGCCCACCTGGGTCGAGGTCGCGAGCGCCTGGTTCGACAGGACCAAGGCGGTCGTCCCGGTCGACGCGATCTTCCCTCCCTCCTCCACGGTCGAGGAGCGCGACGAGGCGAACCAGGCCGAGATGACCGACTCCCAGCAGGAGGCGATCGCCGCCGCGCTCACCGAGCTCGGCTACCCCGTCGAGCAGCGCGTCTCGGTCGTGCAGGTGCCCGAGGGCTCCCCGGCCGAGGGCGTCCTGGAGGCGGGGGACGAGATCCTCGCGGTCGCGGGCACCCCTGTCGCCGACGCGACCGCCCTGCGCGCGACCCTGCAGACCCTCGGCACCGGCTCCCCGGTGCAGGTCAGCATCGAGCGCGAGGGCGTCCGGCAGGAGGTGGAGGTCACGCCGCGCGACTCGAACGGCGCCGCCGTCATCGGCGTTCTCCCCGGAGCGGCCTTCGACTTCCCGTTCGAGGTCGACATCCAGCTGGACGACGTGGGCGGGCCGAGCGCGGGCATGATGTTCGCCCTCGGGATCATCGACAAGCTCACCGAGGGCGAGCTCAACGGCGGGCGGAGCGTCGCCGGGACCGGCACGATCGACGCGGCCGGCGAGGTCGGCGCCATCGGCGGGATCCGCCAGAAGCTCCACGGGGCGGAGGGCGCCGGAGCCGAGTACTTCCTCGCCCCCGCGACCAACTGCAACGAGGTCGTCGGCCACGTCCCCGACGGGCTCGACGTGCTCGCGGTCTCGACCCTCGACGACGCCCTCGCCGCACTGAAGGGCATCGCCGCGGGCGACACCTCCGGGCTGCCGGACTGCAGCACCGCCGCTCCCCTCGACTGATCCCGCCCGCCGACCCCGGGTCGACGCCCAGGTGAGCCGGACAGCCGTCGCATAGCATGGGTGGCCTCCCCTCACATCTCGACAGCAAGAGGCCCTCACGTGAGTTCCACAGCAACCGAAACCCCGCCGCGGAAGAGACGGAGCGTCCTCGCCGTCACTGTCGTGGTGGTGGCCGTCCTGGTGGTGGCGTTCTTCGTCTTCGCCGGTCTGTACACCGACATCCTCTGGTACGACCAGCTCGGCTTCCTCTCCGTGCTCACGACGCAGTGGGCGGCGGCGGGCGGTCTCTTCGTCATCGGCTTCGTCGCCATGGCGGTGCCGGTGTTCATCAGCCTGATGCTGGCGTACCGCCTCCGGCCGGTCTACGCGAAGCTCAACTCGCAGATCGACCGCTACCAGCAGGTCGTGGAGCCGCTGCGGCGCCTGGCCACCTTCGGGATCCCCGCGGTGCTCGGCCTCTTCGCCGGCGTCTCCTCCGCCACCCGCTGGCAGACGAGCCTCACCTTCTGGAACCGCACGCCCTCGGGCACCACGGATCCGCAGTTCGGCCTCGACACGTCGTTCTACCTCTTCGAGCTGCCCTTCTACCAGAGCATCGTCGGCTTCGCGTCGGCGGTCCTGCTGATCTCGGCGTTCGCGACCCTCGCCACCGGCTACCTCTACGGAGCGATCCGGGTGAACGGCCGCGAGATCCGCATCTCGAAGGCCTCGCGCATCCAGCTGGCGGTCATCGCCGCCCTCTACCTCGCCGTGCAGGCGGTCAGCCTCTGGCTCGACCAGTACGCGACGCTCGCGCAGCAGGGGCCCCGCATCACCGGCGCCACCTACTCCACCGTCAACGCGACGATCCCGGGCCTGCAGATCCTGGCCGGCATCGCGGCGCTGGTCGCGATCCTCTTCGTCGTCACCGCCTTCATCGGCCGCTGGCGCTTCCCGGTCATCGGCACCGCGCTGCTGATCGTGTCGAGCCTGCTCGTCGGCTCCCTCTACCCGTGGATCGTGCAGAAGTTCCAGGTCGAGCCCAACGAGCGCACGCTCGAGCAGCCCTTCATCCAGAACAACATCGACATGACGCGCCAGGCCTACGGCGTCAGCGACGTCGACGTCATCCCCTACGACGCGACCACCGACGCGGAGCCGGGCGCCCTGCGCTCGGACGCCGAGACCACCGCGAACATCCGCATCCTCGACCCCGCCGTCGTCACCGACGCGTTCTCGCAGCTGCAGCAGTTCCGCCAGTACTACAAGTTCGGCGACACGCAGAACGCGCTCGACGTCGACCGCTACTCCATCGACGGATCGACGCAGGACGCCGTGGTCGGCGTCCGCGAGCTGAACCTCAACGGCCTCGGCACCAACCAGACCTGGTACAACCAGACACTGGTCTACACCCACGGCTACGGCCTGGTCGCCGCGTACGGCAACCAGCGATCGGCCGACGGCGAGCCGGTGTTCATCGAGTCCGGCGTCCCGACGACGGGCGACCTCGGCGACTACGAGCCGCGGATCTACTTCGGCGAGAACTCCCCGCCGTACTCGATCGTGGGCGGCAACGACTCGCGCGACATCGAGCTCGACTACCCCTCGGGCACCGACGGCGCGCAGCAGACCTACACGACCTTCGACGGCGAGGGCGGCCCCGCTCTCGACAACGTCTTCAAGAAGCTCGTCTACGCGATCAAGTTCCAGTCCGAGCAGATCTTCCTCTCGGACGGCGTGAACGACGACTCGCAGATCCTCTACGACCGCGATCCCGTGCAGCGCGTCCAGAAGGTCGCGCCGTACCTCAAGCTCGACTCCGATGCCTACCCGACCGTCGTCGACGGCCGCGTGAAGTGGGTCGTCGACGGGTACACCACCTCGGCCGACTACCCGTACTCGGAGGTGCAGAGCCTCTCGCAGGCGATCGCCGACACGAACACGCAGCAGCAGTTCCCGACCGACGACGTCAACTACATCCGCAACTCGGTCAAGGCGACCGTCGACGCGTACGACGGCAGCGTCACGCTCTACGCGTGGGACACCGAGGACCCGATCCTGCAGACCTGGCAGAAGATCTTCCCGACCACGGTGAAGCCCGTGAGCGACATGTCGGGTGAGCTGCTCAGCCACGTCCGGTACCCGGAGGACCTCTTCAAGGTCCAGCGCGCGGTCCTCGGCACCTACCACGTGACCGACGCGGGCTCCTTCTACTCCCGCGAGGACGCCTGGGCGACGCCGAACGACCCGACCAGCGGAGCCGCGACCACGGCCGCCGCGACCGGCACCAGCCTGCAGCCGCCGTACTACCTGACGCTGCAGACGCCGGACCAGGACGTGCCGTCGTACTCGCTCTACTCGACGTACATCCCGGCGAGCGTCCAGGGCGCGCAGGCCAGCCGCAACGTGCTGACCGGCTACCTCGTGGCCGACTCCGACGCCGGCTCGACGGCGGGCTCCGTGGCCGACGGCTACGGCACGCTCCGCCTGCTCGAGCTGCCGAAGGACGACACGGTGCCCGGCCCCGGCCAGGTGCAGAACGCGTTCACCACCGACCCGACGGTCGCGAACGAGCTGAACATCCTCTCCCGCGGCGACACCACCGTCACGAGGGGCAACCTGCTCACGCTGCCGGTCGGCGGCGGCCTGCTCTACGTCCAGCCGATCTACGTGCGCTCCAACGGAGACACGAGCTTCCCGCTCCTGCAGAAGGTGCTGGTCGCGTTCGGTGACGACATCGCCTTCGAGGACACCCTCGACGCGGCCCTCGACAGCCTCTTCGGCGGCGACTCGGGAGCCGACGCGGGCGACACCGGCACGCCGACGACTCCGGACGCCGGCACCGGCACCTCGGGCGGCGACACCGGAGGCGACGCGGGCGGCACGACCGGCGGCACCGGCTCCACGCCGGCCACGGGCGACCAGACGGCGCTGCAGCAGGCGCTGAACGACGCGCGGGACGCACTCACGGCTCGCGAGAACGCCCTCAAGGCGGGCGACCTCACCGCCTTCGCGGCGGCGGACGAGCAGCTGACCGAGGCGCTCTCGCGGGCGCTGCAGGCCGAGGGCGGCCAGTAGCCCGCATGGTGCAGGTCGACCGCGGCGAGCACCTCCGCTCGGGGGAGTGGCTCGAGCTGAACCGCACGTACTGGGAGGAGCGCACCGGCGAGGGTGCGCTCCACCCGGAGCTCGTCACCGCGGCGCTCCTCGACCCCGGGCCGAGGATCCTCCAGCTCGGCTCGGGCGACGGGCTCGACGCGCTCGAGCTCGCCGAGCGCGGCGCCCGCGTGGTGGGCGTCGACTTCTCGATGCCCGCCGTGCGCCGAGCACGCGCCGGCGCCGCGGACAGGGACCTCGCCGGCTCCGCCCGCTTCGTCTGCGCGAACCTCTACGAGCTGCGGCACATGCTGCCGGAGCCCGACTCGTTCGACGTCGTGCTCTGCAGCGCCGGCGTCGTCTCGTGGCTCCCCGACCTGGAGGAGTGGGCGCGGCTGGTGGAGTGGTTCGTCGCCCCCGGCGGCGCGGTGCTCGTCGTCCCGTCGTCGTCCGCTCTCGTCGACGCCGACGTCCGCACCTGGTCGCGCACCTCGTCCGAGCTCGCAGCCGCCCTGACGGCGGTCGGGCTGAGCGTGGACGGGAGCGCCGTGCTGCGCGCCGCCAAGCCCGCCTGAGACCGGAGCCCGCTCCCACCGCCGCGTCGATTTGCACCGGCGCCGGAACGCGTGTAATGTCTCTTCTTGTGCCGCGGGGTGGAGCAGTTCGGTAGCTCGCTGGGCTCATAACCCAGAGGTCGTAGGTTCAAATCCTGCCCCCGCAACAAGAAAGCGAAAGCCGGTCCTGAGAAGGGCCGGCTTTCGTCGTTAACACGGGTCGCGGACGTGCTGCCCGCGGCTGACAGTGCGCGGGCGGAGACCTCAGTCGCCCTCGATCACGCTCAGCACGTTGCCCGCCGGATCGCGGAACCAGCAGATCGTCGGCCCGTGGCCGCGCATCACTCCGTCCGCATCGGTCGGCAGCGACGGGTCGTCGTAGATCGCCGTGGTGACGCCTGCCGCGTGCAGCTCGGCGACCGCCACGTCGACGTCCTCCACCGAGAAGTTCAGGATCGTGAACGACGCCGGCTCGTGGTCCGGCTTCGGGTACGCGATCGCGCGGCCTCCGCCCGGCAGCCGGATGTCGAGGATCCCCATCGCGTTCAGCTCGACCTCGAGCCCGAGCACTCCGCCGTAGAAGGCCCGCGCCGCCTCCACGTCGTCCACGCTGAAGCCGCCGAAGGCCCTCTCGCTCCGGATCATCGCCGTCCTCCGTCCCGCGGCCGCACCATCGCGCCCGCTCCGCTCCGGACGCTACTCCGGTCGCCCGTCCGCGTCACCGTCGGATCCGCGCGGCGCCGCCGCCGACTTCGTGCCGGGCTCGCGCGACCCGCATCCGCGGACCGGCCTCCCGACGCTCCGCGCCGACGCGTGTGCCGGACCGGCCCGCACGTTAGGCTCGACCCCGATGCGAGGGGTGCTGCTGTGAGGGACGAACGCGGGGACGACGGCTCGAACGAGGGGCTCGGCGACCGCCCGACCCGGCGGAGCCCGCGGCAGGCGCCGCACGCGCTGCCCGCGGCACGCGTCGCCACTCCGGTCCTCACGCCCGTCCGCCCCGTGCGGCGCCGCCGGGGCCGTGTCTTCCGCGCGACCGTCAGCACGGTCGCCCTCGCCGCCATCGCGGGCCTCGTGGCGGTCTCCGCGCTCCCCGCCTACTCCTTCGACCCGGCACCCGATTCGCAGGCCGCCGTCGAGGCCGCCGCCCGCGTGCAGGCGCTCGGCAACCAGAAGCTCACCGTCGCGCCGACCGCGGTCCAGGAGCAGGTCATCCGCGACTCCTTCACCGCACCGACCCAGGCCCAGCTCGACGAGGCGGCCGCCCAGGCGCGCGCGCTCGCCGCCGCCGAGCAGGCCGCCCGCGACGCCGAGACCGCCCGCCTCGCCCAGGAGGCGCAGGCCGCGGCAGGCACGACCGGCGCGGACGGCGCCGCCGCGGGCAGCGGCGGCACCAGCACCTCGGTCACGCCCCGCGAGGAGGGCGACGACTACCCCTGGCGCGACCAGCTCACCGACGACCAGGGCGGCGGCCTCTCGCCGCTGCGGTACTACTACCGCGAGTGCGTCGACTTCGTCGCCTGGCGGATCAACCGCGACCAGGGCTCGACGAGCGCACCCTTCAAGTGGACCTGGGGCAACATGACCCCGGGCGGAGGCAGCGCCTACGCGTGGGCCGGCCAGTGGGCCTCCCACGGCTGGGTGACCAGCAGTACGCCCGTCCCCGGCGCGGTCGCCTGGTTCACCGGCAACCACGTCGCCTACGTGCAGGCCGTCAACTCCGACGGCACGGTCTCGCTCGAGGAGTACAACTGGGGCAACGACCACGCGTACCACAAGCGCACCATCCCGGCCTCCCAGGTCGCCCTCTTCCTCTACCCGCCGAGCTGATGACCGGCGCCGTCGGCATGGCCGTGGCGCAGTTCGCCCCCTCGACGGACCGGGAGGCGAACATCGCGACGATCGGGCGCCTGGCCCGGATCGCCGCCGAGCGCGGCGCGAGCATGGTGGTGCTGCCGGAGTACAGCTCCGCCTTCACCGATCCGCTCGGGCCCGAGCTGGTCGCGGCGGGCGAGGCGCTCGACGGCCCGTTCGTCACGGCTCTCGCGGCCCTCGCGCGCGAGCTCCGGATCCACCTCGTGGCGGGCATGGTCGAGGCGGTGGACGGGCGCCGCATCGCGAACACGCTCGTCGCGCTCGACCCCGAGGGCGCGCTCGTGGCCCGCTACCGCAAGCTGCACCTGTACGACGCCTTCGGCCAGACCGAGTCGGAGTGGGTCGCCGCGGGGGAGATCGCCGCACCCGAGACGTTCGAGGTCGGCGGCCTCGTCGTCGGGCTGCAGACCTGCTACGACCTGCGCTTCCCGGAGGTCAGCCGCTGGCTGGTCGACGCCGGGGTCGACGTCATCGCGGCACCGGCCGAGTGGGTGCGCGGCCCGCTCAAGGAGGCGCACTGGCGGACGCTGGTCACCGCCCGCGCGCTCGAGAACACGGTGTACCTCGTCGCAGCCGACCAGACCCCGCCGATCGGGGTCGGCACGAGCATGATCGTCGATCCGATGGGCGTCGAGACCGTCACCCTCGGCGAGGTCGAGGATGTCGCCGTCGCCTGGGTCTCGCGCGAGCGGATCGACGCGGCGCGCGCGAAGAACCCCGCTCTGGCGCTGCGGCGCTTCCGGGTGCTGCCGCTCTGACCGCCGCCCCCGGCCCGACGGCGCCGGGCATCCGACCGAATCCGCTGAGGCCGGCTCCTCAGCGCGCCATGCGGGCGAGGCCCGCGACCGCGGTCTCCAGCACCTCGAACCGCTTGCAGAAGGCGAAGCGGACGAGCGAGCGGTAGGGAGCGGCGTCCTCGGGGCGGCAGAACGCCGACACGGGCACCGCCACCACTCCCGCGAGATCCGGGAGCGCTCGGCAGAGCGCGACCCCGTCGTCGTAGCCGAGCGGTGCCGCGTCCGCGACGACGAAGTAGCCGCCCGAGGAGGGCGCGACGCCGAAGCCCGCAGCAGCCAGGCCCGTCGACAGCAGGTCCTTCTTGGCGGCAAGAGTCTGCGCCGCGCCGGTGAAGAAGGCGTCCGGGAGCCCGAGCCCGAGGGCGACGGCCCCCTGGAACGGCGAGCCGCTGACGTAGGTGAGGAACTGCTTCACGGCGAGGACGGCCGTGATCAGCTCGCGCGGGCCCGTGACCCAGCCGATCTTCCAGCCCGTGGTGCTGAAGGTCTTGCCCGCCGAGGAGACGGAGAGCGTCCGCTCGAAGGCTCCGGGAAGGGAGGCCAGCGGGACGTGCGGAGTGTCGAAGCGCAGGTGCTCGTAGACCTCGTCCGTCAGGATCACGGCGTCGTGCCGCTCGGCGAGCCGCACGATCAGCTCGCGGGTCACGGCCGGGAGGACGGCACCGGTCGGGTTGTGCGGGTCGTTCACCAGGATGACGCGCGTGCGGTCGCTCACCGCGGCGGTCAGCTCGTCGTGGTCGACCGCGAAGGAGGGGCCGCGCAGGAGCACGGTGCGGTGCACCCCTCCGGCGAGGGCGATCAGGGCTCCGTAGGCGTCGTAGTGGGGCGTGAAGGTGACGACCTCGTCGCCCGGCTCGAGCAGGCCCAGCAGAGCCGCGGCCAGGGCCTCGGTGGCGCCCGTGGTGACGAGGACCTCGCCGTCGGGGTCGAGGGCGATCCCGGAGAAGCGCAGCCGGTGCGCGGCGATCGCCTCGCGCAGGACGGGGAAGCCGGGACCCGTCGGGTACTGGTTGAGCCCGGACGCGATGGCGTCGCGCGCGGCGTCGAGGATCTCGCGCGGGCCGTCCTCGTCCGGGAAGCCCTGGCCGAGATTCACCGCTCCGGTGCGCAGGGCGAGCGCGCTCATCTCGCTGAAGACGGTGGCGGCGACCTCGCCGCCGGGGCCGAGGAGGCCGGCGCCCGCCGCGGCGCGGGACCAGGATCCGGGAATGCTCACGTGCCCAGTGTGCCCGCTCGAGCAGTCCGGCCGGTTTCATTTCCCGCTCGCAGGCCCGTCATAAGAAACCCCCAGGTACGATCGCCAAGCTATCCCCGCTTGGAAGGAGCAGCACCCATGACCGAGAGTCACGAGGGTCCTCGTCAGCCGGAGGAACCCACCACGCCGACGGAGTCCGGCGCCCGAGAGGCGACCGAGCGCACCCCCGGCGAGAGCTCCGGAGCGTCGTCCTCGACCACCGGGCCCACCGAGCCGATCCACCGGGGCGGAGCGCACCGCGAGAGCGAGAACCCGACCGTCCCCTACCCCTCCTCCTCGGCCCCCCAGCCGCCGTACACGCCGAACGCGACGGCCGGCAACGAGGCGCAGCCCGTCTCCCAGCCCGCCCGCTACGGGCAGTACGCGCCGCCCGCCGCGAACACCCTGCACGGCTCCGAGGAGCCGCCCTCCTCGAGCCCCTTCGGCCCGGGCGCCGAGTACACCCCCGCCCCCACCGCCACGAAGCGCCGAGCCGGAGTGGGCGTCGTCGCGGCGCTCGCCATCGGCGCGGTCGTGGGCGGAGTCGCGGGAGCCGGCGTGTTCGGCCTCTGGTCCGCCTCCAACGGCGGCGGGACCCGCGTGGTCTCCGCAGGCGGCTCGCAGACGATCACGGTCAACAATGCCGAGGACGCGACGACCGCCACCGCGGTCGCCGCCAAGGCCACTCCGAGCGTCGTCACCATCGCGGTGAGCGGCAGCTCGTCCGCCGGCACCGGCTCCGGCATCGTGCTCTCGAAGGACGGCTACGTCCTGACCAACACCCACGTGGTCACCCTCGACGGCGAGATCGCGAACGGCACCGTCTCGGTCACGACCAGCGACGGCCGGATCTTCGACGCGACCGTCGTCGGCACCGACCCGACCCTCGACCTCGCCGTCATCAAGCTGACCGGCGCGACCGACCTCAGCCCGATGACGTTCGCGGACTCCACCAAGATCAACGTCGGCGACACGGCGGTCGCCATCGGCGCCCCGCTCGGCCTCTCCGGCACCGTGACCGACGGCATCGTCAGCGCGCTCAACCGCAGCATCCAGGTCGCCTCCTCGGCGGCTCCGGACGACTCGGGCGACAGCTCGAGCGGCGGCACCGAGAGCCCGTTCAACTTCGACATCCCGGGCCAGCAGGCGCCGACCCAGGCGAAGAGCACCATCTCGCTGCCCGTCATCCAGACCGACGCGGCGATCAACCCGGGCAACTCCGGCGGCGCGCTGCTCGACAGCGACGGCGAGCTGATCGGCGTGAACGTCGCGATCGCGAGCGCCGGCCAGTCCTCCTCGAGCGGCCAGTCCGGCAACATCGGAGTCGGATTCGCGATCCCCAGCGCGATCGCCGAGCGCATCGCGAAGGAGATCATCGCGAACGGCTCCGCCTCGCACGGCCTGCTCGGCGCGAGCGTCTCCGACTCGACCGCGGACGTCCTCGGCGCCCGCATCGAGGAGGTCTCCGGAGGCGGTGCCGCGCAGGCGGCCGGTCTCGCCAAGGGCGACATCATCACCGCGATCGACAGCACTCCGATCACGAGCGCGTCCGACCTCACCGCGCAGGTCCGCGCGCAGGCCGCGAACGCCGCGGTCGAGCTGACCTACGTCCGCAACGGCCAGAGCTACCAGGCGAAGGCGACGCTCGGCCAGATGGCCGCCGGCTGACCCTCCGCCGCCGCGCACAGCCCCTCGAGGATCCGTCCCCGGGGGGCTGTGCTCCGCCGCCGCGCACAGCCCCTCGAGGATCCGTCCCCGGGGGGCTTTTCCGCGTCCGGGCCCGGCCCGGGGCGCGGTGCTCCCCGCTGGTAGGGTGGTGGATCCCTGCGCCCGCGCTCCTCCCGCACGAACTGGACCCATGCAGCACGAGATCCCGGAAGACGACCTCTCCGAGAGGCCCGGCGTCTCCTACGTCATGCCCGTCCTCAACGAGGTCGCCCACGTGCGCGCCGCGGTCGACTCGCTGCTGCACCAGGACTACACCGGCCCCTTCGACGTCGTCCTCGCCGTCGCCCCGAGCATCGACGGCACGGAGGAGCTCGTCGCCGAGCTGAGCGCGGCCGATCCGCGGATCCGGGTCGTGCCGAACGAGGTCGGCTCCACTCCTGCGGGCCTCAACGCCGCGATCCGCGCCTCGCGCCACCCGGTCGTCGTCCGGGTCGACGCGCACTCCGTCCTGCCGCCCGAGTACGCGCGCACGGCGGTCGAGGCGCTGCAGCGCTCCGGAGCGGCGAACGTCGGCGGAGTGATGGCGGCGGAGGGCCTCACCCCGTTCCAGCGCGCGGTCGCCCGGGCCTACGGCTCCCGCATCGGGCTGGGCGGCACACCCCACCACGTGGGAGGCGAGGAGGGCCCGGCCGACACGGTGTACCTCGGCGTCTTCCGCCGCTCCGCCCTCGAGCGCGCCGGCCTGTTCGACGAGCGCTTCAAGCGCGGGCAGGACTGGGAGCTGAACCGGCGGCTGCGCGAGCGCGGCGAGGTCGTCTGGTTCACTCCGCGCCTCACCGTCACCTACCGGCCGCGGCCCTCGATGCGCGCGCTGCTCCGGCAGTTCCTCTCGACCGGGATGTGGCGGGGCGAGCTCACCCGGATGTTCCCGGCCTCGCGGTCGCTGCGCTACTTCGCTCCGCCCGTGCTCGTCGCGATGCTCGCGATCGGGCTGCTCGTCGGGCTGGCGGGAGTCGTCCAGGTGCTCGCCGGAGCTGCGCCCTGGCTCCTGCTCGGGTTCGCGGTGCCCGCCGCCTACCTCCTCCTGGTGGCGGCGGCCACTCTCGTGGTCGCGCGGCCGGACGGCGCGCGTGCGATGCTGTGGTTCGCCGTGGTCATCCCGGCGGTCCACGTGGCCTGGGGGACCGGCTTCGTGCTCGGCTTCGCCGGGCTGACCAGCAACATCTCCGCCCACCGCCACCAGCCGCGGTCCGACTCGCCGAGGGGCGCATGACCACGACGACGAGACCCCGCTCCATCGCCGAGCTGCGCGCCGTCGCGCAGCCCCCGGAGGTGCGCGGCCGCCGCAACGCCGAGCACTGGACGGCGTCGCTCTACCTGCGCCGCTTCTCGCCCTACCTGACCTGGCTGCTGCTGAAGACCTCGATCTCGGCGAACGGCGTCACCGGGCTGATGATCCTGGTCGGCTGGAGCGCGGCGGCAGCCCTCCTGATCCCGGGGATCGCCGGAGCGGCGCTGGCGCTGCTCCTCGGCCAGCTGCAGATGCTGGTGGACTGCTGCGACGGCGAGGTCGCGCGCTGGCGCCGCACGTCCTCGCCGGCGGGCGTGTTCCTCGACAAGGTCGGGCACTACACGACCGAGGCGCTGATCCCGATCGCGCTCGGGCTGCGAGCGGCGGGCGTCCCGTTCGAGGCACCGGCGGACTTCCTCTGGACCACGATCGGCTTCGCCCTGGCCCTGGTGATCGTCCTCAACAAGGCGCTCAACGACATGGTGCACGTGGCGCGCGCGAACGCCGGTCTCACGAAGCTGGCCGACACGAAGGGCGAGGCGGTGCCGTCCTCGTCCGGGCTGGCGGGGCTTCGCCGCGCCGCCCGCTTCCTGCCCTTCCACCGCCTCTACCACTCCGTCGAGCTGACGATGCTGGCCTTCGCGACCGCCCTCGTGGGCCTCGTCGTCGGAGCGGGCACGGCCGACCGGGTCCTCGTCGGGGCGCTGCTGCCGCTCGCCCTCCTCGCCCTGGTCGGCCACTTCGTCGCGATCATGGCGTCCAAGCGTGTCCGCTCCTGAGCCGCGGGTCGGCGTCGTCGTCTTGACGCAGGGGACTCGGCCCGACGACCTCGCCGCGGGGCTGGCCGGCGTCCTCGCGCAGGAGGGCGTCGAGCTGGACGTCGTCTGCGTCGGCAACGGCTGGGAGCCGGACGGCCTGCCCGAGGGAGTGCGCGCCCTGGCGCTCCCCGAGAACCTCGGCATCCCGGCGGGCCGGAACGCCGGAGTCGACGCCGTCGCGGGGGAGTACCTCTTCTTCCTCGACGACGACGCCCGGATCCCGTCCGCCCGCTTCCTCGTCGACGCGGTCGCGCTGCTCGCCTCGAACCGCCGCATCGGCCTGGTGCAGCCCCGCGTCGACAGCACGGACGGCACGCCGAGCCCGCGGCGCTGGATCCCGCGGATCCTCAAGGGCGACCCCCGCCGCTCCGGCCCCGTCTTCTCGGTCTGGGAGGGAGCGGTCGTGCTGCGGCGCGACGTGTTCGCCCGGACGGGCGGCTGGGCGGCTCCGTTCTTCTACGCCCATGAGGGCATCGAGCTGGCCTGGCGGGTCTGGGACACGGGTCGCACCGCCTGGTACGCGGGAGAGCTCGTCGCCCAGCACCCGGTCATCCAGCCGACCCGTCACGCCGACTACTACCGGCTGAACGCGCGCAACCGCGTCTGGCTCGCCCGCCGCAACCTCGCCGCACCTCTGGCGCTCGTCTACGTGGGGTCCTGGACCGCGATCCAGTGCCTCCGCTGGCGTCGCGACCCGGCCGCCCTGCGCGCCTGGTTCGCCGGCTGGCGGGAGGGATGGCGCTCGGATCCGGGCGGCCGGCGCGTCCTCTCGGCCCGCACGGTGCTCCGGATGGCGTTCGCCGGGCGTCCGCCGATCGTCTAGCATCGGGGAATCCGCCCCCGCCGGGGCCCCCGAAAGGACGACGGTGTTCGATTCGACCCAGCTCTCCCCGCCCGAGCGCGCCGAGGCGGAGGCGACCCCTGCCGGACCGGACCTCCTGACGGCGGTCCGCGAGCGCCTCGGCGCCGTCGACGACGAGTTCTCCGGCCGCCTCGACGAGCACCTCGCGCGCCTGGTCGATCTGCTCGCCACGGTGTACGCCGGCCGCGACGACCTCGAGGACCAGCTCGTCGCGATCGTCGAGCTCGCCGCCGCCTCCTGGGAGGAGCGGCCCGAGGAGCTCCGCGCGCTCGACCGCGCCCGCGAGCAGCACCCGACCTGGTTCCTCTCGAACAAGGCTCTGGGCGGGGTCTGCTACGTCGACCGCTACGCGGGCGACCTCGAGGGGCTGCGCGCCGAGATCCCGTACCTCCGCGAGATCGGCCTGAACTACCTGCACCTGATGCCGCTCTTCGATGCGCCCGAGGGCGAGTCGGACGGGGGCTACGCGGTCTCGAGCTACCGGCGCGTGCGGCCGGACCTCGGCGACATGGAGCAGCTCCGCGGGCTGGCCTCCGAGCTGCGTGAGCAGGGCATCGCACTCGTGGTCGACTTCGTCTTCAACCACACCTCGAACGAGCACGAGTGGGCGCAGCGCGCGCTCGCCGGCGAGCAGCGCTTCGAGGACTACTACTGGATCTACCCGGACCGGGAGCAGCCCGACGCCTTCGAGCGCACGACGCGCGAGATCTTCCCGGACGACCATCCCGGCTCCTTCGTTCAGCTGGAGGACGGGCGCTGGGTCTGGGCCACGTTCCACCGCTACCAGTGGGACCTCAACTACTCCAACCCCGAGGTGTTCCGGGCGATGGCGGGAGAGATGCTCTTCCTCGCCAATCAGGGCGTCGACGCCCTGAGGATGGACGCGGTCGCGTTCATCTGGAAGGAGCTCGGCACCACCTGCGAGTCGCAGCCGCAGGCGCACCTGCTGCTGCGCGCGTTCAACGAGGTCTGCCGCCTGGCCGCTCCGGCGCTGCTGTTCAAGTCCGAGGCGATCGTGCACCCCGACGAGGTGATCGAGTACATCGACGTCGAGGAGTGCCAGCTCTCGTACAACCCGCTGCAGATGGCGCTCACCTGGGAGGCGCTCGCCACCCGCGACGTCCGTCTCCTCTCGCAGGCCCTCGAGCGCCGGCACGCCCTCCCCGAGGGCACGGCCTGGGTCAACTACGTGCGCGGGCACGACGACATCGGCTGGACCTTCGCCGACGAGGACGCCGCCGAGCTCGGGATCGACGCGGCCGGCCACCGCCGCTTCCTCAACGACTTCTACACCGACCGGTTCGACGGCACGTTCGCCCGCGGAGTGCCGTTCCAGGAGAACCCGCGCACCGGCGACCGCCGCGTCTCGGGCACCACCGCGTCCCTCGCTGGAGTGGAGGCGGGTGACCCGTACGGGATCGACCGTGTGCTTCTCGCGCACTCGATCGCCCTGAGCACCGGGGGGCTGCCGCTGCTCTACCTCGGCGACGAGGTCGGCCAGCTCAACGACCACGGCTACCTCGACGACCCGACGACGGCCGGCGACTCGCGCTGGGTGAACCGGCCGCGCCGCCCCGCGGAGCGCTACGACGAGCGCGAGGTCCCGGGGACGGCCGCGAGCGAGGTCTTCGGCGGGCTGCTGCACCTCATCGCCGTGCGCAAGGCCGTGCCGATGTTCGCGGGCACCGAGCTGAGCGTCTTCGACCCGGTCAACGACCACGTGCTCGGCTACCAGCGCCCCGGCGACGGGGAGTCGGTGCTCGTGCTCGCGAACGTGTCGGACGAGGTCCAGGAGGTCGCGGCCGAGCGGTTCGGCGGGTTCGCCGCGGAGGCGGTCGACCTGGTCACCGAGATCGCGGTCGACCTGCGCGAGGGCTTCCGTCTCGCTCCGCTGCAGTTCGTCTGGCTGAGGGTGACCCCGGCCTGATCGGCCCGCGCGACGCCCCCGGCGCGGGGGCCGTCGCCGGTACCCTGGGGCGGATGACTCCCGCTCCCCGTGCCCTGATCGCCCGCCTCCGCACCGACGCGCGACTCGCGCGCAAGGTGGGCGGCGAGCTGCTCGCGGCTCGCCGGGCCCGCCACGCGGTGACCCGGCTGCTCGCGGAGCGCGGGCCGCTGCCCGAGGGCCGGTTCGAGGTCGGCGTCTACTTCGCCGACGGCGACATCAACCTGTACCAGCTGCGGCAGTGGTACCGGCCGCTGGCCGAGCTGGCGGAGACGCACCCGGTCGTGCTGCTCAGCCGCAACGCCGGCGCCGCGGAGGTGCTGCTGCGCGAGAGCCCGGTCCCCGTCGCCTACGTCCGCTCCGTCGCCGACCTCGAGAGCACCATCGCGAGCCAGCCGCTGCGGATCGTGCTCTACGTCAACCAGAACGCCCGCAACTTCCAGATGATGCGCTACGGGCGCCGCTGGCACGTCTTCGTCAACCACGGCGAGAGCGACAAGATGTACATGACGACGAACCAGTTCAAGGCGTACGACTACAGCATGATCGCCGGGGACGCCGCCCTCGCCCGGCTGCGCCGCGTGCTCTGGGACTACGACTTCGACAGGCGCGCCCTCGCCATCGGCCGTCCTCAGGCGGACCACTTCGCCGGCGCCGTGCCGTTCACGCCCGACGAGCGCCGCGTGGTGCTCTACGCGCCGACCTGGGAGGGCGACCGCCCCGCCGCGGGCTACGGCTCGATCCGGAGCCACGGCACGGCCCTCGTGCGCGGGCTCCTGGCCGACCCGCGGTTCCGGCTCGTCTACCGCCCGCATCCCCGCAGCGGCGCGGTCGACTCCGACTACGCCGCGGCCGACCGGGCGATCGTCGCGATGATCGCCGCCGCCAACGCGGCCGATCCGCGCGCCGGTCACGTGCACGACACCGGCGCCGAGCTCGGCTGGCAGCTCGCCGCCGCCGACCTCGCGATCCTCGACGTGTCGGCGATGGTCTACGACCGGCTGGCCACGGGGCGCCCGCTGCTGGTCACCCGGCCCGTCAGCGCCGAGGCCGAGGTCGACGAGAGCGGCTACCTCGGCGACGCGGAGTGGCTGCACGCCGAGGACGCCTCCGCGATCATCGCGCGGATCGACAGCGCCGAGCACGATCCGGAGTCGGTCGAGCGGCTGGAGCGCTGGGTGCACCGCTACTTCGGCGACACGTCGCCCGGAGCGGCCACGCGGCGCTTCCACGAGGCGATCGAGCACCTGCTCACCGAGTGGGAGCGGCACGCCGCTCTGCACCGGGGCGACGGCGCGGTCGACGACCACGATCCGGAGGGCTGAGCGGGCGGGAGCACCGCTCGAACGGCCGCGTCAAGGGTGGGCCGGTCGCCGGGCGGCCTCCCGGTGCCCCGCTACGCTCGTCCCATGATGACCCCGCGCGCCTTCGCCCGCTCCCGCCGGCGCCGGTCGGCATCCGCCCAGCCCGCGGTCGAGCCGGACATCGTGGTCTCCGCCGACCCGGAGAAGCCGGTCTTCACGATCCGCTCCTTCCGCATCGGCCTGTTCGGCGCGCTCGGCGTGCTGGTGGCGCTCGTCCTGGGCGGCCTCGTCGTGCAGCTGGGCACGGTGCTGACCTACATCTTCGTGGCGCTGTTCTTCGCGCTCGGCCTCGATCCGCTGGTCTCCTGGCTCGAGAGCAAGCGCCTGCCGAGGCCGCTCGCGATCACAGCGGTCTTCGCCGCGGTGGTGCTGATCTTCGCCGGCCTGCTGGTCTACATCATCCCGATCCTGGTCGAGCAGCTGACGATGTTCGTCACGAGCGCCCCGCAGATCGTCACCGACATCGCCTCGCAGCAGTGGGTGCTCGACCTCGAGCAGCAGCTGCGCGGCGTGATCGACATCGACGAGCTGATCGAGAGCGTCCAGAGCTTCATCGGCAACCCCAACAACCTGCTCTCGCTCGGCGGCGGACTGATCGCGGTCGGGACCGGGATCGCCAGCGGCGTGACCGGCGCCGTCATCGTGCTGATCCTGACGCTGTACTTCCTCGCGTCGCTGCGCTCGATGAAGGCCGTCGCCTACCGCTTCGCCCCCGCCTCGCACCGCGCGAAGGCGCACGAGGTCGGCGACGAGATCACCGGCGCCGTGGGCCGCTACGTGGTCGGCCAGGTCTCACTCGCCGGCGTGAACGGCGTGCTCACGTTCATCCTGCTGCTCTCGATCGGCGCCCCGGTGCCGGCGCTGCTGGCCTGCGTCGCGTTCCTCGGCTCCCTGATCCCGCTGGTCGGCACGCTCTCGGGCGCCGTGATCATCTCGCTCGCCTGCCTCCTGGCCTCGCCGCTGACCGCGCTGGTCGCCGCGATCTACTACCTCGTCTACATGCAGGTCGAGGCGTACCTCCTCAGCCCCCGCATCATGAACAAGGCCGTCTCGGTCCCCGGTGCGGTCGTCGTGATCGCGGCGGTGGCGGGCGGCACCATCGCGGGCGTGCTCGGCGCCCTGGTCGCGATCCCGGTCGCGGCCTCGGTGATCATCGTCGTGCAGAAGGTCGTCTTCCCCCGTCAGGACGCCAAGTAGCGGACCGCACCGCGACGGCCGGTCCGCTCAGCGCCAGGGCGGCACCGCGCCGTCGACCGCAGCGCTGAAGCGGCGGACCGACTCCGGGACCGCGACGCCCTCCTCCGCCGGCACCGGCGCGAGCGTGCGGGTGACCAGCGGCACGACGCCCGCCCAGACCCCGGCCTCCGGCTCGTCGTCGGCTCCGTGCGCGCGCACCTTCAGGCTCGCCTCGGCCAGGGGGAGGCGCAGCACCAGCGTGGCCGCGATCTCGCGGGCGGTGCTCGCTCGCACCTCCTCGTCGCGCCCCGGGAGGAGGCGTGCCACCAGCAGATCGAGGGCCCGCGCCTTCTCCTCGCCCTCCAGCGCCTCGGCCCGGCCGATCACCATCGCCGAGCGGTAGTTCATCGAGCTGTCGAAGGTGGAGCGGGCGACGACCAGTCCGTCGACCAGCGTGACCGAGGCGGTGAGGAGCGAGTGCCGAGCCGCCTCCCGCAGCAGTCCTCCGCCGCTCGACCCGTGCAGCAGGAGGGAGTCGCCGTCGCGGGCGAAGAGGATCGGCAGCACGATCGCGGCGCCGTCCCGCACGACGGCGACGTGGGCGACGAGCGCCTCGTCGAGCAGGGCGTGCAGCTCGGCGGGATCGGTGCGCTGGCGGTCGCGGAGACGGGAGACGCGGGTGCTGTCGGTGACGGGGAGGCTGTCCATGTCGGAATCGTCCCGCGCCGACTGGATCTGCCAGGATGCCACTGGGCCGCGATCGGAGTGGTCCAGAGCGGAGCGGTCGATGGCGTCGGGCGATCTGGAGATCCCGCTCCTCCTCGGGCCGTCGCCGCGCGGCTCGGTCCGCGCCGGGCTCGCCGAGGCGCTGCGCCAGGCGGTGCTGGACGGGCGCTACCGGGCGGGCGATCCGATCCCGTCGAGCCGCGTGCTCGCCGAGCGGCTCGGCGTCTCGCGGGGCTCCGTCGTCGCCGCGGTGGATCAGCTGGTGGGGGAGGGCTACCTCGTCGCCCACCCGCGCGCAGCGGTGACGGTCGCCTCCGACGGACTGCTGGCGACGGCGCCGCAGGAGCCGCGGCCGGAGTCCCGGGAGACCGTCGTCCCGCCCGCCGCGGCGGACCTGAGGCCGGGCCGGCCGGACACCCGCGCCCTCGACACCCCGGAGTGGCGGGCCGCCTGGCGCCTGGCGCTCGCCTCGCCGCCCTCGGCGCCTCCTCGGGGTTCCGGGGACCCGGCCCTGCGGGAGCAGATCGCCGAGCAGCTGCGCCGGTCCCGCGGCGTCGACGTGCAGGCGTCGGACGTGGTGGTGACCAGCGGCACCGCGGGCGCCGTCGCGCTCCTGGCCCGCGCCGCCTCGGCCTCGCTCGGACGCGAGGTGCGCGTCGCCGTCGAGGACCCCGGCTACCCGGCCGTCCGGCGCCGCCTGCGCGCCGACGGGCACGAGGTCGTCGGCGTCCCGGTGCGCGGCGACGGCATCGACCTCGACGCTCTCGCGAGCTCCGGCGCGGACGTGGTCGTCGTGACTCCGTCGCACCAGTACCCGACCGGAGGCAGGCTCGCCCTCGCCGAGCGCCTGGAGCTGGTGCGCCGCGCGTCGGCCGGCCCCCTGCTCGTGGTGGAGGACGACTACGACAGCGAGTTCCGCTACGTCGGCGCCCCGCTGCCCGCGCTCGCCTCGCTCGACTCCGGCGGCGGAGTCGCCCATGTCGGGTCGTTCTCGAAGACCGTCTCGCCGTGGCTCCGCATCGCCTACCTGGCCGTTCCGCCGGCGTCCTGGCTCCGCGGGGCGCTGGCCGGCCCCGACGACGAGAAGGACGCCTCCGCCTCGGGTCCGACGCAGGCGGCGCTCGCGCAGTTCATGGCGAGCGGGGCGTTCCGGAGGCATCTCACGCGCTCGAGACGGCGCTACGCCCACCGCCGTGAGCTGGTCCACGCATTCGGGGAGTCGGTGCCGTGGGGGCGCGCAAGCGGACTCGACGGGGGTCTGCACGTCGTCCTCTCCCTGCCCGCGCCTCTGGACGCGCACGCCGTCGCGGCCGCGCTGCTCCGGGAGGGACTGCTCGTCGCCACTCTGCACGAGTACGCCCTGTCGGGACGGGCTGCGACCGAGGCGCTGGTCCTCGGCTACGGCCATGTCGGCGACCTCGAGCTCGCTGCGGCCCTGGACCTCGTCGACCGGACCGTCCGCGCGCTCGCCGCCGGGGCCGTCCGTGGTATCCCTGGAGGATGACCCGCGACTCCGCCCTGCACATCACCGACGATCCCGACGCCGACGCGCTGCTCAGCCGCGACCCGCTGGCGCTGCTGATCGGGATGCTCCTCGACCAGCAGGTCGCGATGGAGACGGCCTTCTCCGGGCCCCGCAAGATCGAGGAGCGCCTCGAGGCGGAGGGCGCCTCCTTCGACGCCGCGTCGATCGCGGGCTTCGACGAGGACGCGTTCTCGGAGCTCTGCCGGACTCCGCCCGCGATCCACCGCTACCCGGCGAGCATGGCGGGGCGCGTGCAGGTCCTCTGCCGCGCTCTGGTCGACGACTGGGACGGCGACGCCGCGGCGGTCTGGACGCGCGACGAGCCCGACGGCCGCACGGTCCTCGCGCGTCTGAAGGCGCTGCCCGGCTTCGGCGAGCAGAAGGCGCGGATCTTCCTCGCCCTGCTCGGCAAGCAGCGCGGATTCTCGGGGGAGGGCTGGCGCTCGGCCGCGGGCGCCTACGGAGAGGAGGGCGCCTTCCGCTCGGTCGCCGACATCGTCTCTCCGGAGTCGCTGACGAAGGTCCGCGCCACCAAGCAGGCCGCGAAGGCCGCCGCCAAGGCGGAGAAGTAGGGCCGGGGGCGGCGGCCGGATGGATCGAGCGCTCGACGACGGTCCCGGTCGCCGTCTCCGCAGTCGCAGGCCGAGCAGCCCGACCCGATGATCCCCGCCGCCACCGCCCGGCTGCGCTTCCGTGAGATGACCGCCGAGGACCTCCCCGACATGGCGGACCTGCTCGGCGACCCGGTCGTGATGCGGTACTACCCCGCGCCGAAGGACCGCGAGCAGGCAGCCGCCTGGATCGAGTGGAACCGGCGCAACTACCGCGAGCACGGCTTCGGGCTGTGGATCGTCGAGACCCTCGACGGCGAGTTCGTCGGCGACTGCGGGTTGACCTGGCAGCGCGTCGACGGCGGGATCGAGCTCGAGGTCGGCTACCACGTGCGGGCCGGTCTGCACGGCCGCGGCTACGCCACCGAGGCGGCTGCGGCCTGCCGCGACCTCGCGCTCGCCCACCGCCTCGCGGGACGACTCGTGGCGCTCGTGCACCCGGACAACGCCGCCTCGAGGCGCGTCGCCGAGAAGACCGGCCTCCGCGTGATCGCCGAGGACCGCGACGGCGGCGGACTCGTCCGCACCGTGCTCGGGATGCCGCTCGTCGCGCCCGGGCGCCGGCCTCGGGAACGCTGACCGAACGCCTCCGACGGCTCCGGACCTTCGCGCGCGGAGCAGGCCCTGAGCTGGAGCAGATCCTGAGCTAGATCCGGTCCTCCAGCGCCGCGATCAGCGCCGCGCGGTCCTCGCGGAGGATCGAGGCCCCGCCCCCCGGCACGGTCCGCACCTCGACGCCGCGGCCGGCGAGGACGCCGTCCAGCGAGCCGTGGCCCAGCGGGTCCTCCGGCATCACGGCGAGCGTCGCCACGGGGAACGTCTCGGGGGCCTCGGCCGCACCCCGTGCCGTCAGCCCGACGGCGGAGTCCTGCTCCCAGAGCGCGTGGGCCGACACGTCGAGCTCGATCTGCTCGTCCGTCCAGATCGGGTGGCGGTGGCGGAGGGAGTCGGCGTCGCCCTTCTCGACGTGCGCGACCGAGCCGCCGCGGTGGAGCGCGCCCGCCAGTCCCCGGGCGTCCGAGAACGCGGGGTCGAGCAGGACGAGCCGGTCGGCGCCGTACTCGGGGGCGAGCCGGGCGGCGACGACGGCGCCGAGGCCGTGGCCGATGACGAGGTCGGGGGTCTGCAGCACCGAGGCGCGGACGTCCGACGCCCAGCGCTCCGGCGAGTACACGGGCGATGCCGGCGAGCCGCCGTGACCGGCGAGATCGGGGGCCACCACGCGGTAGCCGTGCTCGTGCAGCGTCGGGACCAGGGCGTACCAGATCCGGGAGTCGGAGCCGAGGCCGTGGAGGAGGAGCGCCGTCCGCTCGCCCGTTCCGCCGTAGTCGCGGACGAACAGCGCCAGCGGCTCGGCCGGCGCGGCGGCCAGCGCCTTCCGCTCGGCGCGGGTCGGCTCGAGCACGAGGGTGTTGCCGAACGCCTGCGGTGCCGGCCCGAACGCATCGCGCGCGCTGTGGATCACCTTGCGGCCGAGCATCGCGTTGCCGACGCCGCCCAGTGCCGCTCCGATCCCGAACGGCATCGCCCGGCCGACCAGGCCCGCGCCCTGCTGGGCGAGGAAGTGCTTGGCGAAGGACTTCTTCGCGCGGTCCGCCAGCTCGCCCACGAGGAAGGACGGCAGGCCCTTCGTGACCACCGAGCCCCAGTACTGGTTGAGGCCGCTGCCCCCGCCGACGGCCTGCCCGGCCACCTGGCGCACCATCTCGCTGCCGGAGGAGCCCATCATCAGCGTGAGCACGAGGGCCCGCGCGCGGTCCGGGTCCTCGAGCGGGATCCCGTGCACCTCCGTCACCGACTGCGCGAAGAGCGCGCTCGCCTCCAGGAACCCTGCGGCTCCCGCGCCGGAGAGGGCCACCGAGGCGGCCGTTCCGATGCCGGGGACGACGGCGGTCGCCCCGATCGCCGCGCCTCCCGCGGCCACGCTCGAGAGGTACTGCCGCTCGAGCGACGTGATGATCTGCTCCGGAGTCGCCCCGGGACGCCGGCGCCGCAGCAGGCGGATGTTCGCCAGCACGGCCGGGCGCTGCACCGCGAGGAGCCGGTCGAGCAGCTTCGCCAGCTGAGCGTTCTCGGAGCCGTCGGCCTGCTCCACCTCGCCGGCCCACTCCACGGCGCGCTCGCGCTTGCGGTCCTTCTGGGCCATGTCGTGCACTCCTGCGTCCTCGGGCGCCGCGTGCGGGAGGGGTCAGTCGTCGGAGACGGTGCCCTGGACGGGCGGGCCCTCGGCCGGCGCCGTGCTGCTCCGCGGTGTCGGCGCGTAGTCCTCAGCGTAACGCGCGAGCACCTCCTCGATCGGCGCGTCCAGCACCAGGCGGCCCTTGTCCAGGTAGAGGCCGCGCGTGCAGAAGCGGCGGAGGTCGCGCTCGTTGTGCGAGACGAAGAAGAGGGTGCGGCCGGAGGCGAGCAGCTCCTCGATCCGCGCGTAGCACTTCTCGCGGAACGCCCTGTCGCCGACCGCGAGCACCTCGTCCACCAGGATGATCGGCTCCTCGAGCCGCGACACGACGGAGAAGGCGATGCGCACCTTCATCCCGCTCGAGAGGTGCTTGTAGGGGGTGTCGAGGAAGTCGCCGATCTCGGCGAACTCGATGATCGAGTCGAAGCGCGCGTCGACCTCGCGCTTGGACATCCCGTGGAGACCCGCGGTCAGGTAGACGTTCTCGCGGACGCTCAGGTCGGCCACGAAGCCGCCGGTGATCTCGATGAGCGGAGCGACGCCCCCGCGCACCTCCACCGCGCCCTCGTCCGGCAGCACCACGCCGGCGACGAGCTTGAGCAGCGTCGACTTCCCCTGACCGTTCCGGCCGACGACACCGATCGCCTCGCCCGCCCGCACCTGCACGTCGAGCCCGCGCAGCGCCCAGAACTCGCCGGGCCGCGAGCGGCGGGAGCGGCCGGCGAAGAGGTCCTTGAAGGAGCGGCGGCCCCGCCGGTTGCGGCGGAAGCGGATCCCGAGGCCGCGGCACTCGATGACCACCGGGGCGTCGGCCATCACAGCTCCTTCAGCACCGCGCGCTCGGAGCGGCGGAAGACGACGAGGCCCAGCGCCAGCACGAGCACCGAGATGCCCGCGGAGGCGAGGATGAGCGGGACGTCGAGCTCGCTCTCGAAGAACGCGGAGCGGTAGAGGGCGAAGATCCCGCTGAGCGGGTTGAGCGCCGCGAGCGGCCGGATCTGCTCCGGCAGGTTGGCCGTGGAGTAGATGATCGGCGACGCGTAGAAGAGGAACCGGAGCACGAGCTTCACGGCCCGCTCCAGATCTCGGAAGAACACCACGAGCGGGGCCACCAGCAGACCCACGCCGAGCGTGAGCACCGCCTGCAGCAGGATCGCCACGGGGAACAGCAGCGCCGCCCAGGTCAGGTGCGCGCCGGCGATCACGGCGAAGAGCACCAGCACCGGCAGGCTCGCCACGAACTCGATGCCCTTCGAGAGCACGATCCGCCCGACCCAGATGGTCCGCGGGATCGACGTCGACCGCACCAGCTTCGCCTCGCGGAGGAACGCGCGGGTCGCGTCGGAGGTCGCCTGGTTGAACCACATCCACGGCAGCAGGCCCGCGAGCAGGAAGACGATGTACGGGTCCTCGCCGACGGTCCGCTGGAAGACGACGGTGAAGACGAAGAAGTAGATGCCCGACATCACGAGCGGGTCGAGCACCGACCAGACGTAGCCGAGCGCGCTCGTGGCGTACCGGACGGTGAGGTCGCGCCTGGTGAGCAGCCAGAGGGAGTGGCGGTAGCGCCAGGCCCGGGAGCGCCGGTGGCGCAGCGCCGTCTCGGTCGCGAGGGTGTCGGCCGTGCTCACTGCGCGACTCCTCCCGTCGGCTCCGCTCGAGCCGGGGGAGGAGCCGGGAGCGTCAGACGAAGAGGTTCGCGCGCTCGAGGTCCTCGGCGAAGTCCACCTCGACGGCGTAGAGGTCGGAGATGTCCATCGGCTCGACGAGCAGGCGGTCCTGCTCGATCGCCAACTCTATGCCACGCTCGAAGTAGTCCTGGGCGTCGACCCGGGCGAGCTGGCGCACCAGCGCGGCCTTGTCGGAGGCGGACACGTAGTTGATCCCGACCGCCTCGCCGAGGCCGCCGCGCACCGTCTTGGAGAGCTCCTGGATGAAGCCCTCGGCGCTCGTCGTGTACTTGACCTCCTCGTCCGACACCTTCGAGGTGTTGACGGTGACGAAGGAGACGTCCTTCGCGATCAGCGCGGCCGCCCGGTCGAGGATGCGCGGGTCGAAGACGACGTCGCCGTTCATCCACAGCACGCCGCCCTGCCCGCTCGCCTGCAGCGCGCGGAGGAGGCTCTTGGAGGTGTTGGTCTGGTCGTACTGCTCGTTGTAGACGAACGTCGCCGAGGGGAAGGCCTCGATGATGTGCTCGAGCTTGTAGCCGACGACGATGCTCACCGGGATATTGGTGCCGAAGGCGTGGTGGATGTTGTCGAACTGCTGCTGCATGATCGTGCGCCCGTCGCTGAGCGGCGTGAGCGGCTTGGGGAGGGAGCGGCCGAGCCGGCTGCCCATCCCTGCGGCGAGGATGACGACGGTGGCGGGGCTGCTGCTCGTCGAACCTGTGTGCATCATCGTGTGTTCTCCTCGAATTAACCGCTGCGTCTCGATCTGATCGACTCCTCGGGTAGAGACCTAGTGTACAGTTCACGCCCCCCGGGGCCAGGGTGGTTGACCTCTCGCCGTGTCGCCGGGTGTCGGCGCGGGCGCCGGGGGCCTGCGGGCGAGTTGGTACCGTAGCCGGATGACGTCCGTGACGAACGCCGAGCCCGCTGAGGGTGCCGCGGATCCGGACGGCGCCTCGCCCGTCGTCTTCGAGCTGCACCAGCTGACCCGGACCTTCGGGAGGACGGTGGCGGTCGACCGCATCGACCTGGCCGTCCGCGCGGGGACCTTCTACGGGATCATCGGCCCGAACGGCGCGGGCAAGACCACCACGCTCTCGATGATGACGGGCCTCCTGCGACCCGACACCGGCCGCGTCCTCGTGCACGGCGTCGACGTCTGGAAGGACCCGTCGGCCGCGAAGCCGCTGATCGGGGTCCTGCCCGACCGCCTCCGGCTGTTCGACCGGCTCACCGGCGCCCAGTTCCTCGCCTACTCCGCCGCGCTGCGCGGCATCGACCTCGCCACGGCGAAGCAGCGCACGGTCGAGCTGGCCGAGGCGCTCGGCCTCTCCGACGCGCTGGAGCGCCTGATCTCGGACTACTCCGCGGGGATGGCGAAGAAGGTCGCCCTCGCGGCGGCGATGATCCACGCCCCGCGCGTGCTGGTCCTCGACGAGCCGTTCGAGTCGGTGGACCCGGTCTCGTCGGCCGCCGTGATCACCGTGCTGCGCCGCTTCGTCGAGGGCGGCGGCACCGTCGTCCTCTCCAGCCACGGGCTCGACTTCATCGAGCGCGTCTGCGACGACGTGGCCGTGATCGTCGGCGGGCGCGTGCTCGCCTCCGGGACGGTCGCGGAGGTCGCCGGCACCGCGACGCTGGAGGAGCGCTTCCTCGAGCTCGCGGGCGGCAAGCAGATCGCCGAGGGGCTGCAGTGGCTGCACGACTTCTCCGGCTGAGGATCGACGTCCTCCTGGGCGCGTTCCGCTCCGGGCCCGCGCGCTCGGCCGGCGCGGTCCTGGGCGTGCTCGTGGTCGTCGCGGTAACGGCCCTGCTGATCGCGGCGATCGGCGCTCTGCGCTCCTCGGACGCGGCGGCGGGCGCTCTCGTGACCGCCGGCGGCCTCGTCTCCGTCGGCTTCCTGGTGCTGCCCTTCCTGCTCGGCCCGCTCGACCCGATGGATCCGCGCGCGTTCCGCCTCTTCGGCCTTCCGCCGCTCCGCCTCGCCGGGGCGCTCGCCCTGGCCGGCCTCGTCTCGGTCCCCACGCTCGCCCTGCTGGTGGTCGGGCTCGCGTGCGCGCCGCTCGTCCCGGGCGCAGGCGCCTTCGCCGTGGTCGGCCCGCTCCTCGCGGTGGCGACGGCCTCGCTGTTCGCGCGGATCGGCCTCGCCGCCTCCGCCGCCCTCGTCCCCTCCCGGACCGCCCGCGAGCTGCTGGCCGTCCTCGGCCTGGTGCTGATGCTGGGCGGTCCCGCAGCCCTCGGCGCCGCCGCGCTGGTCGACACGGGGGACACCCCGGTGCTCGAGCGCTGGGGCGCGGCGATGGGGGCCACTCCGTTCGGCGCGGCGTGGATGATCGCCCCGGCCGCCCGGACCGGCGACGCGCTCGGCCCGCTCCTGCTGGCCCTGGCGACGCTCGTCGCGGCGGGCGCGCTCTGGTGGCTCGTCGTCCGCCTGCTGACGGAGCGCCCCGAGCGCACGCACCGGCCGCCGCGCGGCCTCCGGCTGGGCTGGTTCGACGTCCTCGGCTCGACCCGGACCGGCGCGATCGCGGCGCGCAGCATCACCTACTGGCTCCGGGATCCGCGCTACCAGGCGTCGCTCGTCGCCGTGCCGGTGCTGCCGGTCGCAGCCCTGCTGCTGCTCGCGGTCGTCGGCGTCCCCTTCCCGCTGCTCTCGCTGCTCCCGGTCCCGCTGATCGCGCTGTTCCTCGGCTGGTTCCTGCACAACGACGTCGCCTACGACGGATCGGCGTTCTGGCTCCACGTGGCCGCGGGCGTCCGCGGCTGGTCGGACCGGCTCGGCCGCGCCTTCCCGACCCTCCTGCTCGGCGTGCCGGTCGTCGTGCTCGGCTCGCTGATCAGCAGCGCGACCTCGGGGCTCCCCGATGCGCTGCCCGTCGTGCTCGCGGTGAACACCTGCCTCCTGCTCGTCCCCGCCGGCGTCGCCAGCGCCGTCTCGGCACGGCTCGCCTATCCGGCTCCGCGCCCGGGCGACAGCGCGTTCACGCAGCCCCAGGCCCCCGGAGCCAGTGGCGCCGGTCCGCAGTCCCTCGCGTTCGGCCTGGGGCTGCTCCTCTCGGCTCCGGCCGTGGTGCTCGGCGTCCGGGCCCTGTTCGTCGACCCGGAGGCGGCGGGTGACGCCGTGCTCGTCGGCTTCGGCAGCGCCGTGGTCGTCTTCGCCCTCGGCGTGCTCCTCGGCGGCCGGCTGTTCGAGCGCCGCGCGACCGAGCTGGTCGCGTTCACCAGCCGCTACTAGCGCCGCCCGATCCGGAGCGCACGGCCGCGGGCCCGGGCTCCGCGCGTAGGATCGTCGGCATGATTCCGCGCGTCCAGAACAGCAGCACCGACCCCCTCGAGGGAGGCGGAGGAACCGCCACGCTCGACCGCGAGCTCGAGGAGCTCCTCAACCAGGAGTCCATCGAGCCGGGCGACCACGAGCGCTTCTCCCACTACGTGCCGAAGGACAAGATCCTCGAGAGCGCCATCACCGGCAAGCCGGTCCGCGCGCTCTGCGGCAAGAAGTGGCTCCCGGGCCGCGACCCGGAGAAGTTCCCGGTGTGCCCGGCCTGCAAGGAGATCTACGCGAAGATGAAGTGAGCTCCCGCCCCGCTCACTCGTAGCGGGTCGGGATGACGGGCTCGCCGCGGCCGAGCCGGAGCGCGTCGATCGGCAGCTCGAGGACCGCGTTCGCGTGGTGCGCGCGGGCTGCCGCCACTCCCTCGATGCCGAGGTGCTCGGGACGGATCGTCCCGTCCTCGATCAGGGGGACGAGCAGCGCCCGCTCGTCCTCGCCGACGGCGCCCTCGGGGCCGGCGCCCACGTGCACGACCTCGGCCTCGGCGACCCCGTCGTCGGAGAGCAGACGGCCGGCGGCCTTCCGCCCGCCGATCGACGCCTTCGAGACCGACTTCTTCGCCACCGCGACCCATTCGCCCGCGTCGTCCTCGTGCGCGACCAGCTTGTAGACCATGCCCGCGGTCGGGTGGCCCGAGCCCGTCGCCACCGAGGTGCCGACGCCGTAGGAGTCGACCGGTGAGGCCGCGAGCGCGGCGATCCCGTACTCGTCGAGGTCGTTGGTGACGGTGATGCGCGTGCCGGTCGCGCCGAGCGCGTCCAGCTGCTGCCGGACGGCGGCCACCTGCTGGGGGAGGTCGCCGGAGTCGATGCGCACGGCGCCGAGGCCGGTGCCGGCGACGCGGACCGCCAGGTCGACGGCGGCTGTCACGTCGTAGGTGTCCACCAGGAGGGTCGTGCCGGGGCCGAGCGCGGCGACCTGCGCGCGGAAGGCCTCCTCCTCCGAGTCGTGGAGGAGGGTGAAGGAGTGCGCGGAGGTGCCCATCGTGGGCACGCCGAAGCTGCGGCCCGCCTCCAGGTTCGAGGAGGCGCCGAATCCGGCGATGTAGGCGGCGCGAGCGGCCGCGACGGCGGACCGCTCACCGGCGCGGCGCGAGCCCATCTCGGCGAGCGGTCGCCCGTCGGCGGCCGAGACCATCCGCGCGGCGGCGCTCGCCACGGCGCTGTCGTGGTTGAGGACGCTGAGCACCAGGGTCTCCAGCAGCACGCCGTCGGCGAAGGGCGCCTCGACGATGAGCACGGGGGAGCCCGGGAGGTAGACCTCGCCCTCGCGGTAGCCCCAGACGTCGCCCCGGAAGCGGTAGTCGGCGAGCCAGTCCAGCGTGCGGGAGTCGACCACGCGGTTGTCGCGGAGCCAGGACAGCTCGTCGTCGCCGAAGCGGAACCGCGAGATCAGCTCGAGGAGCCGGCCGGTGCCCGCGAGCACGCCGTAGCGGCGTCCCGGCGGGAGGCTCCGGGCGAACACCTCGAACATGCAGCGGCGGTCGGCGGTGCCGCTGCCGAGGGCGCCCTCGACCATCGTGAGCTCGTACCGGTCGGTGAGGAAGGCCGTGGAGTCCATCCGCTCAGTGTTCCACGGCCGCCCCCGCGCGCCCAGGCGCGGGTGCCGGGGCTTGCGCACGCCGCCGGGCCCGGGAACGGCGTGCGGCCGGGACCGGGCCGCAGGGCGCGGGTAGGCTGTTCCTCCGTGACGGACGCACCGCTGGGCATCTTCGACTCCGGAGTCGGCGGGCTCACCGTCGCCCGCTCCGTGATCGACCAGCTGCAGAACGAGTCGATCGTCTACCTCGGCGACACCGCGCACTCGCCCTACGGTCCCAAGCCGCTCGCCGACGTCCGCGCCTACGCCCTCGACACCCTCGACACGCTGGTCGACCAGGGCGCCAAGCTGCTCGTCATCGCCTGCAACACCGCCTCGGCCGCGATGATGCGCGACGCCCGCGAGCGCTACACGCTCGGCCGCGGCATCCCGGTGATCGAGGTCATCCAGCCCGCCGTCCGCAGCGCTGTCCGCGACACCCGCAACCGCCGCGTCGGGGTGATCGGCACGGTCGGGACGATCCGCTCCCGCGCCTACGACGACGCCTTCGTCGCCGCGCCCGACCTGCAGCTGTTCACCGCCGCCTGCCCGCGCTTCGTCGAGTTCGTCGAGGCGGGCGTCACCTGGAGCGACGAGCTGCTCGCGGTGGCGGAGGAGTACCTCGCGCCGCTCAAGGCCGCGGGGGTCGACACGCTCGTCCTCGGCTGCACGCACTACCCGCTGCTGCGCGGTGCCATCGCCTACGTGATGGGGCCGGACGTCCGCCTCGTCTCGAGCGCCGAGGAGACCGCGCTCGACGTCTACCGGACCCTCGTGGCGCACGGCCTGCAGCGCACCTCCGCCGCTCCTCCGACCTACCGGTGGGAGGAGACGGGCTCGAGCGACTTCGTCCGCCTCGCCCGCCGCTTCCTCGGCCCGGAGGTCTCGAGCGTCGACCTCGTCGAGACCGGCACCATCAACCTGCGCGAGCTCGACCGGGCCGCGCTCCCGCACGATCGAGGGAGACCCGAGTGACCGACAGCACCGCATCGAAGGCCGCGCGCAAGGACGGGCGGGCGCCCGACGAGCTGCGCACCGTGACGATCGAGCGCGGCTGGAGCACCCAGGCCGAGGGCTCCGCGCTCGTCTCGTTCGGGAACACCAGGGTGCTCTGCACCGCCTCCTTCACGAACGGCGTGCCGCGCTGGCTGCAGGGCAAGGGCAAGGGCTGGGTCACCGCCGAGTACGCGATGCTGCCCCGCTCCACCAACTCCCGCATGGACCGCGAGTCGGTCAAGGGGAAGGTCGGCGGGCGCACGCACGAGATCTCCCGGCTGATCGGCCGGAGCCTGCGCGCGGTGGTCGACACGAAGGCGCTCGGCGAGAACACCCTCGTCATCGACTGCGACGTCCTCCAGGCCGACGGCGGCACCCGCACCGCGGCGATCACCGGCGCCTACGTGGCGATGGCCGACGCGATCGAGTGGGCGCGCGGCAAGAAGTACGTGGGGCAGAAGGCGCAGCCGCTGATCGACAGCCTCTCGGCGGTGTCCGTCGGCATCATCGACGGCGTGCCGATGCTCGACCTGGCCTACGTCGAGGACGTGCGCGCCGAGACCGACATGAACGTCGTCGTCACCGGACGCGGCCTGTTCGTCGAGGTGCAGGGCACCGCCGAGGGGGCCCCGTTCGACCGCCGCGAGCTCGACGCCCTGCTCGACCTCGCGGTCGCCGGTGCCTCCGACCTCGCCCGCATCCAGGCCGAAGCGCTCGCCGCGGAGCCCGGAGCGTGAGCCTGGACCTCGTCCTCGCCACGCACAACGCGGGCAAGGTGGAGGAGTTCCGCGCCATGCTGGCCGGCGCGCTCCCCGGAGTCGGCGTCCGCGCCTACGACGGACCCGAGCCCGTCGAGGACGGCGTGAGCTTCGCCGAGAACGCGCTGACCAAAGCGCGCGCGGCGGCGGCGCACACCGGCCTCGTGGCGCTCGCGGACGACTCCGGGATCTGCGTCGACGTCCTCGGCGGCGCGCCGGGCATCTTCTCGGCCCGCTGGTCGGGACGCGCGCACGACGCGACGGCCAACCTCGAGCTCCTCCTGGCGCAGCTGCACGACGTGAAGGCGGAGCACCGCGGTGCGCACTTCAGCTGCACCATCGCCCTCGTGGTGCCGGACTCCGTGCTCCCCGGCGGTCAGGAGACGGTGGTCGAGGGCCGCTGGGACGGCGCGATCGCGACGGCCCCGCGCGGTGCGAACGGCCACGGCTACGACCCGGTGTTCGTCCCCGAGGCCGGGGCGCTCACGGCGGCCGAGCTCGCTCCCGAGCAGAAGAACGCCCGGAGCCACCGCGCCCGCGCCTTCACCGCGCTGCGCGCCGAGCTCGCCGCCCTGTCCGCCCGGCTCTGACCCCGGCGGGTTCCCACCGCGGGATGTCACTCCGGTGCACGCCTGTCGGCGTGCCGCGTGCCGGAGTGGCGTCTCGCGGAGGCGGAGGTCAGGACTTCGGGTGCTTGTCGTCCAGCGTGTCGGCGTCGAGCACGTAGGCGGCCGACTCGGTCGAGTCGGTCTCGGGGTCGGCGGCGAGCTTCGCCTTGCGCTGCTGCTGGAAGAAGTGGAACAGCGTCGGCACCAGCGCGAGCACGACCGCGCCGATCAGGATCACGTCGATGTAGTGCGAGACGAAGTCGGCGACCGGCGGGATGAAGGCGAGCAGCCACCCGATCAGGGTGACCCCGCTGCCCCAGATCAGGGCGCCGATGAGGTTGTAGAGGCTGTACTTGCGGTAGTTCATGTGGGCCACGCCGGCCGCGATCGGCGCGAAGGTGCGGACGATCGGCACGAAGCGCGCGAGGATCACGGCGAGGCCGCCGAAGCGCTCGAAGAACGCGTTGGTTCGCTTCACGTTCTCGATGCTGAAGAAGCCGGACTCCTTGCGCTCGAAGATGCGCGGGCCGGCCTTGTGCCCGATCAGGTAGCCGACCTCGCCGCCGATGAAGGCCGAGAACCCGACGGCCAGGCAGATGACCCAGATCGGGACGCCGAGGCCGCCGTTCGACGCGTTCTCGTGCGCCAGCAGGCCCGTGATGATCAGCAACGTGTCGCCCGGGAAGAGGAAGCCGATCAGCAGTCCGGTCTCGGCGAACACGATGAGGCAGACCACGAGCACACCCCAGGGGCCGAACGAGGTCAGGATCGTCTCCGGATCGAGCCAGGGGACGAGGGCGGCGTGATTCAACGGATCTCCAGTCGACGGGGGCCGGTGGCCGGTCGGCGGTCACGCGAGCGCGCTCAGCGTACCGGCCGATCCCGTGCGGAAGGAGGGACTCGAACCCTCACGCCTCTCGGCACAGGAACCTAAATCCTGCGTGTCTGCCATTCCACCACTCCCGCGTGCGGGCTCCAGTGTAGGAGGAGGGCCCCGCGCCTCAGCCGCGGGAGGCCGCCCGGGGGAGGTACCGCGGGATCCAGCGGGCGAGCGCCCCCGCTCCGCCCAGACCGAGCACCCCCATCACGACGGCGGCGAAGGGGAGGGAGATCAGGGCGGTGAGCGCCGACACGACGATCGGGGCGGCGGCGTTGCCCGCGTCGCCGGTGAAGCGGAACGCGCCGAGGAACGGGGCCGGATCGGCGGGGGGCGCGAGATCGGCGCCGATGGTCATCAGGATCCCGGAGCCGATGCCGTTCGCGGCCGCGAGCACGCAGGCCACGGCGACGAACCAGGGCACCGGATCGAGGGCGAGCACCGAGGCGGCGAGGGCGAGGTGGCCGAGCCCGAGGCCGATCATCGAGGGGATCGCGGTGGCGCCCCGGCCGAAGCGGTCCATCAGCTGGCCGCCGGCGTAGAAGAGGGCGAAGTCGAGCGCGCCGGCGATGCCGATGATGATCGCGGTGTCGGTCTCGGCGAGCCCGATGCTCACCGCCCAGAGGGGGAGGATCAGCGTCCGACTCGCCCGCAGCGCCCCGATCACGGCGGCGCCGGTCCCCATCCGAGCGAGGACCCCGCGGTGCTCGCGCAGCGTCCCGAGCAGCGACTGCGGCGATTCCGGGACGGTCGCCGACGCCTCCGCGGCGACCACGTCCTCCGGAGCGGCGCGGTCGGCCGCGGCCTGCGCCCGCCGCAGCACCGTCGCGGGGTCGGGCACGAGCAGCAGGACCACGACCGCCGCCACGCAGCAGACGATGTGCACCCAGAAGACGGACTCGACGGAGCCGGTGAGGTGCACCACCCCGGCCGCCAGGAACGGGCCGATCAGCCAGCCGGCGCGGAACGCTCCGGCGAGGGCGCTGAGCGCGCGGGCGCGGTGCGTGATCGGGACGAACGACGTCATGAACGCGTGGCGCGCCAGCGCGAAGACCGCGGTCGCGAGGCCGATCACGAAGACGCCGATCGTCAGCCCGACCCACGACGTCGAGAGCAGGCACACCACGAGCCCGAGGATCGACGCGGCCGAGGCTCCGAGCATGGCGCCGCGCTCGCCGATCCGGGAGACGATCCAGCCGCTGGGGATGTCGCCCGCCAGCTCGCCGATCATGATCATCCCCGCCACGAGGCCCGCCAGGGCCAGCGTCGCGCCGAGGTCGCCGGCCGCGGCCGGCAGGAGGGGGATGATCGCCCCCTCGCCGATGGAGAAGAGGAGGGTGGGGAGGAAGGTCGACAGCAGCAGCGGCCCGACGGGGAAGGGGCGCGGAGCGGTACTGGTCACCGTCCCCAGGGTACGCCCGGCCCGGAGGGCGGCCCCCGGCCCCCGGTAGTCTGGACGCACCATGCTGGACAACGACTTCACCGAGCAGATCACTGCTCTCCGCTCCACCTTCGCCGACATCCGCGCCGTCATCGACGTGGACGGTCTCCGCTCGAAGATCGCCGAGCTCAGCGAGCAGGCCGGCGCCCCCGACCTGTGGGACGACACGGCCAACGCGCAGAAGGTGACCAGCGCCCTCAGCCACCGCCAGTCCGAGCTCGCGCGGATCACCGCGATCGACCGGCGCCTGGACGACCTCGAGGTGCTCGTCGAGATGGCGAACGAGGCCGAGGACGCCGAGTCCGAGCAGGAGGCGATCGCCGAGCTCTCCTCCCTCCAGAAGGTCATGGGCGAGCTCGAGGTGCAGACCCTGCTCGACGGCGAGTACGACGACCGCCCCGCCGTGGTCACCATCCGCGCGGGAGCGGGCGGCGTCGACGCCTCCGACTTCGCCGAGATGCTCATGCGCATGTACCTCCGCTGGGCCGAGAAGCACAAGTACGCGGCGACCGTCATGGACGCCAGCTACGCGGAGGAGGCGGGCATCAAGTCGGCCACCTTCCAGATCGACGCCCCCTACGCCTTCGGCACGCTCTCGGTCGAGGCCGGCACCCACCGCCTCGTGCGGATGAGCCCCTTCGGCGCCGCGGGCAAGCGCCAGACCTCCTTCGCCGCGGTCGAGGTCATCCCGCTGATGGAGGAGGCCGGGGCGATCGAGATCCCGGACAACGACATCCGCGTGGACGTCTTCCGCTCCTCCGGCCCCGGCGGCCAGTCGGTGAACACCACCGACTCCGCGGTGCGCCTCACCCACCTGCCCACCGGCACCGTCGTGTCGATGCAGAACGAGAAGAGCCAGATCCAGAACCGCGCCGCGGCGATGCGCGTGCTCCAGTCGCGGCTCCTGCTGCTGCAGAAGGAGCAGGAGGCGGCCACCAAGAAGGAGCTCGCCGGCACCATCACCGCGAGCTGGGGCGACCAGATGCGCAGCTACGTCCTCGCTCCGTACCAGATGGTGAAGGACCTGCGCACCGACCACGAGGTCGGCAACCCCTCGCACGTGTTCGACGGCGATCTGGACGGCTTCATCGCCGCCGGGATCCGCTGGCGGAAGTCCTCCTAGCGCGGCGCGGGCGCGTCCCCACCGACGCGCCGCGCGCCCCCTCGGCGGACTCTTCGGGATCGTCGCTTACCCTCGTACCGACATGATTCGCTTCGACAACGTCTCCAAGCAGTATCGGGGCGGCACGAGACCCGCCCTCAACGCCATCGATCTCGAGATCCTCCGGGGCGAGTTCGTCTTCCTCGTCGGCGCCTCCGGCTCCGGCAAGTCGAGCTGCCTCCGCCTGATCCTCAAGGAGGAGCGCCCCTCCTCCGGGTCGATCCACGTGCTCGGGCAGAACCTCGGCAAGATCTCGAGCCGCAAGGTCCCGTACTTCCGCCGCAACATGGGCGTCGTGTTCCAGGACTTCCGGCTGCTGCCGAACAAGTCGGTCTTCGACAACGTCGCGTTCAGCCTCCAGGTGATCGGCAAGTCGAAGGGCTACATCCAGGAGGCCGTCCCGGACACGCTCAAGATGGTGGGTCTCGCGGGCAAGGCGTCGCGCCTGCCCCACGAGCTCTCCGGCGGCGAGCAGCAGCGCGTGGCGATCGCCCGCGCCGTGGTCAACAAGCCGGCCGTCCTGCTGGCCGACGAGCCCACGGGCAACCTCGACCCGACCACGAGCGCCGGCATCATGGCGCTGCTCGAGCGGATCAACGCGGGCGGCACGACCGTGATCATGGCGACCCACGAGGCCGGCATCGTCGACCAGATGAAGCGCCGCGTAATCGAGCTCTCGGCCGGCAGCATCGTCCGCGACGAGAGCCAGGGCGGCTACGGCCAGACCGAGAGCATCACCGTCGTCCACGACGGCGTCGTGGTCGTGGCGGCCGACGACCACGCGGTCGCCGAGCAGCCCGCGCCCCCGGCGATCATCGACAGCGAGCTCGCGCCCGCCGAGGTCCCCGAGATCGACCTGCGCCAGGAGGCCCCGGCCCCGCCGCCCGAGCCGGCCCGCCTCTCGCAGACCGCCGCCCAGCCCCGCGTCCCCGAGGGCCGCCGCTCCGCCGCCGTCGAGCCGGAGCGCGAGCCGGAGCCGGCCGCCGAGCCCGCCGCCGCCCCGCGCGTCGTCGAGCTGCAGAGCCAGACCGGTCCGATCTTCCTCCCCGCCGACACCGGCGCCCTGCCCGAGGAGTCGCTCGCCGCGCGCCTCGGCCTCCGCGCCCACGCGGGCGAGGGCGACGAGACCGGCGACGACCAGCAGAACGTAGGACCCGTCAAGTGAGATTCGCACTGATCTGGTCGGAGGTCGCCAGCGGCCTCCGGCGCAACGTCTCCATGGTCGTCTCGGTGATCCTGGTGACCTTCATCTCCCTCACCTTCGTCGGCACGGCGATCCTGCTCCAGATGCAGATCGGCCAGATGAAGAACTTCTGGTACGACAAGGCGCAGGTCGCGGTGTACATGTGCACCGCCACCTCCGGCGGCTCGAACTGCAGCGGCTCCGACGCCACCGCCGAGCAGATCGACGCGGTGCAGGGCCAGCTCGAGGGCGCCACGCTCGCGCCGTACATCGACCGCTCCTACTTCGAGGACCACGACCAGGCCTACGCGAACTTCCAGGAGCAGTTCGCGGGCAACCCGGTCGCCGAGTACGTCACTCCCGACCTGCTCAACCAGACCTTCTGGATCAACCTGAAGGACCCGACCCAGTCGGACGTCATCGTGGAGAGCCTGTCGAGCGTCTCGGGAGTCGAGAGCGTCACCGACCAGCGGCAGTACCTCGACCAGATCTTCTCGATCCTCAACGCGGCGAGCTACACGGCCATCGGCATCGCCGTCCTGATGCTCGTCGCGGCCGTGCTGCTCATCGCCACCACGATCCGCCTCTCGGCGTTCTCGCGGAGACGGGAGCTGGGCATCATGCGGCTCGTGGGGGCCTCGAACAGGTTCATCCAGACCCCGTTCATCCTCGAGGGGGTCTTCGCCGCGCTGGTCGGCTCGATCCTCGCGGGAGTCGCGGTGGTCGCCATCGTGCAGGTCTTCGTGCAGGGGTTCCTGGCGTACCGGATCCCGCTGACCTCCTTCGTGGGACTCGACGACGCTCTGATCGTCGTGCCGATCCTGATCGTGGTCGGCATCGTCCTGGCCGCCGTCTCGGCGAACGTCGCGATCGCGCGGTACCTGCGGGTCTGATCCCGGACCGGACGTATACTGGTGGGCTGTCCCGTTCGGGGCGGCCCACCGGTGCATCGCCCCGACGATGCCCGCCCCCTTCATCCGCTCGCGACCCGAGGAGCAGCCGTGCCCAGAGAACAGGGACAGAAGGTCGTCGCGACCAACCGCAAGGCGCGCCACGACTACCTCATCGAGGACACCTACGAGGCGGGCCTCGTGCTCACCGGCACCGAGGTGAAGTCCCTCCGGGCCGGCCGAGCCTCGCTGGTCGACGGCTACGCGTTCGTCGACGGGGGAGAGGCGTGGCTCGACGCCGTCCACATCAACGAGTGGGCCCAGGGCACCTGGACGAACCACCCGCCGCGCCGCAAGCGCAAGCTGCTGCTGCACAAGGCGCAGATCCTCAAGATCCACAACAAGGTGAAGGAGGGCGGGTACACGCTGATCCCGCTCTCGCTGTACTTCAGCGACGGCAAGGCCAAGGTCGAGCTTGCCGTGGCCAAGGGCAAGAAGGACTACGACAAGCGCCAGGTCCTCCGAGAGCGCCAGGACCGCCGCGAGGCGGACCGTGCGATGTCGACCCGCCGCCGCCTCGGAGAGTAGGCCCCGGCGGGCAATGTCCGACGGGTGCCGCGCAAGCCTCTTCTTCGCGCCCCGTGCTTTGGGAGACTGGGGCGCGTGACCTCCCCCGAGAACAGCGCCCCCGCCGCCCTGAGCGCCGCCGACGAGAAGACGCGGTGGCGCGCCTTCGCGGTGAGCGTCGGAGTCGCGGCCATCACGATCCTCGACCTCTCGAAGGTCAACGTCGGCCTGCCGTCGATCGAGCGCTCGCTCGGAGCGGACGCGAGCCAGCTGCAGCTGATCGTCGCGGGCTACGCGCTCGCCTTCGGACTGGCGCTCGTGCCGGCCGGTCGGCTGGGCGACATCCGCTCGCGCCGCCTGCTGTTCCTCATCGGGCTGACCGCGTTCACGGTGACGAGCCTGCTCTGCGCGCTCGCGCCGTCGATCGAGCTGCTCGTCGTCGCGCGCTTCCTGCAGGGCGTCGCCGCGGGAATCCAGATGCCCCAGGTCCTCGGGCTGGTGCAGCAGATGTTCACCGGCGCCGAGCGGGCCCGGGCCTTCGGGGTCTTCGGCGCGACCATCGGCCTGTCGACCGCCTTCGGCCCGACCCTCGGCGGCCTCCTGATCGCGATCGGCGGCGAGCAGGACGGCTGGCGCCTGCTGTTCTGGATGAACATCCCGCTGGGCGTCGCCGCGCTGGTCTTCGCCTGGAAGCTCATCCCGAAGAAGCGCTCGCGGCCCGAGGGGGACCGGTCCCTCGACCCGGTCGGCCTGCTCCTGCTGGCGGTCGCGATCTTCGCGTTCATGCTGCCGTTCCTGCTGACCACGGGCTCCTCCTCGGACTCGCCCTACCGCTGGTTCTGGCTGGTGCTCGCCGCGGCCGCCGCCGCCGTCTTCGTGCGCTGGGAGGCGCACTACGCCGCGTCGGGGCGGACGCCCGTCATCGACTTCCGCATCTTCCGGACCAGCTCCTATCGCAACGGCATCCTGGTCGCGACCTCCTACTTCGCCGCGATCCCGGCGACCTTCCTCCTCACCACGCTCTTCCTCCAGCAGGGGCTCGGCCTCGAGCCGGTGTTCGCCGGCATGGTGAGCATCCCGTTCGCGCTGACCTCGGCGGTGACCGCCTGGTACGGCGGCAAGCTCGTGCAGCGCTATGGCCGCGCACTGGTGGTGCTCGGCATCGTGCTCGTGGTCATCGGCTTCACGCTCGTGCTGCTCGCCGCCGAGCTCCTCCCGGCCGAGACCGCCGCCTACGGCATGGGTGCCGCGATGCTCGTCGCCGGGGCCGGAGGCGGCTTCGTCGTGTCGCCGAACCAGACGCTCACCCTCGCCGAGATCCCGCCGGCGCAGGGCGGCGTGGCGGGCTCCGTGGGCCAGCTCGGCCAGCGCGTGGGCACCGCGGTCGGCACCGCCTGCGCCTCCGCCGTCTTCTTCGCGACCCTGGCGAGCGAGCAGGGGATGGCGGAGGGGCTGGACCGGTACCACGACGCCTTCCGCAACGGCTACTTCGTCACCCTCGGGCTGATCGCGCTCGCGCTCGTGCTGGGTCTGCTCGATCTGCGCCGCCGCCGGGTGACCGCCCGCGGAGCTGAGGTAGACTAGGACCCGTAACTCCACAGTGTGCGACGAACGACCCACTCCAGCGGCCTCCGGGCCGTCGAGTGCTCGCGGGGATGATCGGTTTCGACATTGCCTGCGAAACTGCGAGAAGCGGGTCGAGGATCCAGGGTCATCTCGTCAACGATCCCTGGAAAACACAGGTGCCGAACAGAAGCGCACCGACTTCGCTCTCGCTGCCTAAGCCAGAGTAGATAGTCCGTCAGCCCGTGGGTGCGTCCTCGCCCCGGATCCTGGCGTCATCTAGAGGACTTGCTGCGTCGTTACGCCTGAGGGCGACGCGGGACTTGCACTCGGGCTGGGCCCGTCGACCGATGCGCCGATGGTAACGGTCGGGGCCGAGCAGAACGCTCTCATCGGCTACACCCGTAGAAGGCGCAGAATCACAGCGATGGACGGGGGTTCGATTCCCCCCATCTCCACCACCGGTCGTCGTCGCACACTGGGAGCTCCGCTCCGCCGCCCTCACGACGGTCGCACGTCGAGCTGTCTGATCCGCCCGTAGAGGGTGAGCATCGCCAGCCGGTCGTCGTCGTCGTGCGCCGGGCCGGCGAGAGCCTGCGGCGGGGCCCAGTCCCGGTAGAGCACGCCCGGCGCCAGCACGGCGACGGCGGTGCCGGCCGGGTAGTGGGCGCTGCGGTCCACCGGCAGCTCGGCGAACGCGTCGGGCAGGAGCCGGTGCAGCACGTCCAGCAGAGGACGGAGCCGTGCTGCTCGCGCCTCGTGCACGGAGAGGGTCACGGCGTTCATCGCGGCGAGCGCGGCCACCAGGTGCTCGGCGGCGTCGTCGTCGTCGCACCGCTCGGTGACCAGCAGCGAGACCACACCGCGCGGCTTCAGCCAGCCGAGCGGGGCGGCCTCGTCGTCGCCGTCCACCGAGACGACGCGGTCGGAGGCGTGGGCGTAGTCGTGCAGGAGCCGCGACCAGACGTCGCCCGGGCCGGGCCCGTCGACCTGCGCGACCGCCTCCGCCGCGGCGAGCAGGGAGCTCTGCCGGTGGAGCCTCGGGAACAGGCTGTCCGCCGGTCCCCAGTGCTGCTCGGCCGTGCGCGAGCGCTCGGGGGGTTCCTGGTCGTGCCGGTCCTGCATGTCGACTCCTGAGCCGCCGGTCTCCGCGCCCCCTCGCGCCTGCCGTTCGTCCCTTCACCCTGCGCTCCGACGGAGCGCGTGTCAATGAGCCGAACGGGGGTCGATCGGAGCCGTGGTCAGCGAGCGGAGCCGAAGAGGCTGCCGGTGGTGGAGTCGTCGGCCGGATCGAGGACCGCGCAGACGATCGTGCGGTCTCCATGGCGCCAGCCGACCTCGGAGGGGACGAGCGAGCGGTACTCGAGGGCGGAGTCGCCGTAGGCGATCCCCATCACGGCGCCGAAGTCCGGCTCGCAGCCCGCCTCGGCCTGGGCGAGCAGCGTGTTGCGGCTGGAGTAGCGGTCTCCGGGCTGCGCGAACGTGTGGAAGACCTCCAGTGCGTGCTCCTCGGCGCACGGGACGACGTCCACGTCGGCGATGCGGTCGTCGCCCGGGTCGGCCAGGCAGTCGCCGCGCCGCAGCGAGAACACGTCGGTGACGCCGGCGGTCGCCACCGTGCCGCCCTCGTCACGCACGGCCTCCGGGCCGTCCGGCCCGACGACGGAGGAGCAGCCCGAGAGGAGCAGGAGGAGCGCCGCCGAGGCGAGCGCGGCCGTCCGGCTCCTCATCGCGGCGCCACGATCGCGAGCACCTCGTCGTGCAGCAGGCCGTTGGTGGCGACGGCGCTGCCGTGCCACGGCCCGTCCTCCCCGTCGGCGGAGGTGAAGCGGCCGCCCGCCTCCTGCACGATCGGCACCAGGGCCGCCAGGTCGTAGGGCTTCACGTCGAACTCGCCCGCACCGTCGAGGAGACCCTCGGCGACGAGCATGTAGGGCCACGCGTCCCCGTACGCCCGGTCGCGCCAGACGGCGCCGGCGAGCTCGAGCAGCTGCGGGAGACGGCCCGCGCCCTCCCACTGCTGGATGCTGTTGTAGCTGAAGGTCGCCGAGGCGAGCGTGTCGATCCCCGAGACGCGCAGCGGTCGCGGCTCGGCCCCGGCCTCCAGCTCGACGGCCCAGGCGCCGGAGCCCTCGGCCGCCCACCAGCGCGTGCCGAGAGCGGGAGCGGAGACGACTCCGACGACGGGGACGCCGTCGACCGCGAGCGCGATCAGGGTCGCCCAGATCGGGACGCCGCGGAGGAAGTGGGCGGTGCCGTCGATCGGGTCGAGGATCCACTGCCGCGAGGCCTCGCCCGAGGTGCCGAACTCCTCGCCGAGGATCGCGTCGTCCGGACGCTCGGCGGCGAGCAGCGCGCGGATCGCCTCCTCGACGGCGCGGTCGGCGTCGGTGACCGGGGTGCGGTCGAGCTTCGTGTCCACGACGAGGTCGAGCGCGCCGAACCGCTCCCGCGAGATCGCATCGGCCGCGTCCGCCAGGCGGAGGGCGAGTCGGAGGTCGTCGTCGAAGCTCTGGTCACTGCTCTGCGGGGTCACGCGACCACGATACCGGTGGGTCCCGCGGAGCCTCCGATCGCTGCCGCGGGCGTTCCGTCGCGCTCGATTTGACGAGACGGGGGGAGACGCTGGTAATGTGATCCCTCGGTTCGGCACGCACGATCAGCCGGCCGGAACGCACCTCTAGCTCAATCGGCAGAGCAACTGACTCTTAATCAGTGGGTTCTCGGTTCAAGTCCGAGGGGGTGCACCACCAGCCCCGCACCTCCTCGTGAGGTGCGGGGCTTCGTCGTTCCCGGTCCGAGTCCGTTCCCGACCTCCTCGGAGCGCCCGCGGGGGGAGCGCCGGCCCGTGCTCACTCGCTGGAGGGTGCGGCGGTCGACGGGTCGAAAGGCGGCAGGACTCCGCGGAAGCCGGCGCTCGTGGAGCCGATCCCGACGTCGAGCGCGTCTAAGGCCCGGGCCTGGTCGTCTGCGGCGGCGGTCAGGCTCAGGGTGATGCCCGTCCGCGTGAAGGTCCGGGCGACGGTGCTCCAGGCGAGGTCGACGTCTCCGTCCGCCGACGCCAACAGGCGCCTGAGCATCCGCACGGTGTCCGGCGCAGAATGCGGACCGACCCCCGTTCGCGTGGCAGGATCTCCGTTCGCTTCCGTTTCCCCTCCAGAAAGGACCGATGTGCCCGAAGACGTCCTCCCCGTGATCGGCTCGATCGCGCTCGCCGTGGTGATCGCGGTCGTGATCGCCGTGGTCGCGACCGCCGTCGTCGCCCTCGTGCTGCGCTCGGTCGGCAAGCGCAAGACCTGGGCGCGCCTGCTGATCCGGCGTCTGCGCATCCCGTTCCGCGTGCTGCTGATGACCATCGCGGTCTGGGCCGCGCTCGCCGCCACCGTGTCGGGCGACCCCTGGCCGGGTCTCGTGCAGCGGGTGTTCCAGATCGCCACGATCGGCGCGGCGGCGTGGGTGATCGGATCCCTGTTCGTGTTCCTCGAGGACCTGGGCGCCGAGCGCTACCGGACCGACACGGCCGACAACCGCCGGGCACGCCGCCTCCGCACGCAGATGACGATCATCCGGAGGGTCGCCGTGGCGGCCGTCGTGGTCATCGCGATCGGCGCCTCGCTGCTGACCTTCCCCGAGGCCCGTACGGCCGGTGCGAGCCTCCTGGCCTCGGCCGGCGTGCTCTCGATCGTGGCGGGCCTGGCCGCGCAGTCGAGCCTCACGAACATCTTCGCCGGGATGCAGCTCGCCTTCAGTGACGCCATCCGCCTGGACGACGTGGTGATCGTCGAGACCGAGTGGGGGCGGATCGAGGAGATCACGCTGACCTATGTCGTCGTCCACCTCTGGGACGACCGCCGCCTGGTGCTGCCCACGAACTACTTCACGACCCAGCCGTTCCAGAACTGGACCCGCACCGGGTCCGAGCTGCTCGGCGCCGTCGAGCTCGACCTGGACTGGCGGGTGAGCCCCGAGCAGATGCGCGACGAGCTGCACCGCATGCTCGAGGAGACGGACCTCTGGGACCGGCGCACCAGCGTGCTGCAGGTGACCGACGCGACGGGCGGCTTCGTCCGGATCCGGGTGCTCGTCACCGCGAAGGACGCGCCGACGCTCTTCGACCTGCGCTGCTACGTGCGCGAGCGGCTCGTCTCGTGGCTGCACGAGAACGACCCCGTCGCCCTGCCGCGTCAGCGCGTCGAGATGGAGCGGGAGCCCGCTCGCGCCGCGACCCCGCGCCGGCACGGGTCCTCCGCCCCGGACAACCTGTTCTCGGGCGACGAGCGCTCGAACGAGCGGGGGGCGATGTTCACAGGTCTCATCGACCTGCGGGACACCCCGAAGCGGGACACCCCGAAGCGGGAGCTGCCGCCGCGGGACTGACTCCTGCGAGGACGCCGCTCGCACGGCCGCGCCCGGGGTGCGCGCGGCGAGCGGCGTCCCGCAGAGCGGTCAGCGGTTCACGGAGCTCATGTCGGCGTAGCGGTCGCCGACGGGGGCCTCGAGCGCGCCGAGGACGTCGAGCTGCTCCGCGGTCAGCACGAGGGCGTCCGCGGCCGCGTTCTCCTCGATGCGCGAGACGCGCTTGGTGCCCGGGATCGGAGCGATGTCCTCGCCCTGGGCGAGCAGCCAGGCGAGCGCCACCTGCGCGGCGGTCGCGTCCGCCTCTGCCGCCACACGGTCGACGGCCTCCACGATGCGGAGGTTCGCCTCCAGCGCTCCGTCGGCGAAGCGGGGGTTGTCGCGGCGGAAGTCGTCGCTGCCCAGCTCGGCGACCGAGCGGATGCTGCCCGTGAGGAAGCCGCGGCCCAGCGGCGAGTACGGGACGAAGCCGATGCCGAGCTCGCGGAGGACCGGCAGCACCTCCGCCTCGGGGTCGCGGGTCCAGAGCGAGTACTCGGACTGCACAGCGGTGACCGGGTGCACGGCGTGAGCGCGCCGGATCGTCGCTGGCGCCGCCTCCGAGAGGCCGTAGCCGCGGAGCTTGCCCTCCTGGATCAGCTCCGCGAAGGCCCCGGCGGTCTCCTCGACCGGGACGCCCGGGTCCATGCGGTGCTGGTAGTAGAGGTCGATGCGGTCGGTGCCGAGGCGCGCGAGCGAGCCCTCGACGGCGAGCCGCAGGTTCTCCGGGGAGCCGTCGAGTCCGCGGCCCCCGTCGCCGCGGTGGCGGATCATGCCGAACTTGCTCGCCAGCACCACCTCGTCGCGGCGGCCTGCCAGCGCGCGGCCGAGCAGCTCCTCGTTGGTGTACGGGCCGTAGATCTCGGCGGTGTCGAGGAACGTGACGCCGAGCTCGAGGGCGCGGTGCACGGTGCGGATCGACTCCGCGTCGTCGGTGCCGGCGCCGGTGTAGAACGCCGACATGCCCATCGCGCCGAGACCGAGGCGCGAGACCTCGAGAGCGGCGACGTCGGATCCGAGGGTGATCGTCTTCATCAGTGGGTGGTCCTCTCCTGGTACGCCGCGATCTTGATGTCGATCGCAGCGAGGCTGGCGTGTGTCCGGGCGAGCTGCGCCTCGACCTCCTCGCGGTGCGTCCGGAGCAGCGCGAGGCGCTCCGGCTCCGTGGCGGGCCCGATCCGGAGGAGCCGGGCGTACTCGCGGATCCTCGCGATCGGCATCCCGGTCGCGCGGAGCTTGGTGAGGAAGTCGACCCAGCCGACGTCGGCCGGCCGGTAGCGGCGGTGCTGCGACGAGGCGCGCTCGACCGGGTCGAGCATGAGCCCGGCGCGCTCGTAGTAGCGCAGGGTGTGCACGGTGAGACCGGTGACGGCGGCGACCTGCGAGATCGACAGCACCTCCGGCTCGGCCGGGGCGGCGGTGGCGGTGGACATGGCGTCAACCTACGACTTCGAGTGCGCTCGAGGTCAAGCGGGAGCGGGCGACTCAGCCGACCTCGCGGCTGAAGCCCAGGAGGGCCTCGGCGATGCGGGCGTCCGCCTCCTCGTGGCTGATGGTCGCCTCGCCGTCGCCCGCCTGCGGCCCGTACCAGCCGAAGTCGGCGTGGTTGGCGCCGTCGATCTCGACGAGGTCGGCGGAGGAGGGCAGCCGGACGCTCGCGTCGGCGACCTTCTCCGGCGTGCTGAGCCCGTCCTCCGATCCGCTGACACTGAGGACGGGGAGCCCGGAGCCCGAGAGGTCGTTCGCGCAGTAGCTGCCGAGCAGCACCAGGCCCGCCACCGCCGGGTCCTCGGCCCACTGGCATGCCTTGACGCCGCCGAGGGAGTGGCCGCCGACGAGCCAGCGGTCGACGCCCTCGGCCTGGCTGGTGAAGGTCTCGAGCGAGCGGAGATCGAAGAAGGCCAGGTGCAGGATCGGCCGCGTGATCACGACGGTCGCCCCGGCCTCGACCAGCGGAGCCAGGGTCGCCTCGTAGGAGGAGGCGTCGACCTTCGCTCCGGGGATGAAGACCAGGCCCGTGCCGGCCAGCTCGCCGGTCGAGGTCGGCGTCATCACGTGCGCGTCGTCCGTGCGCTCGACCGCGATCGCCGGATCGGCGCGCACGCGGGCGAGGGCGTCCTCGTCGGGGCCGCTGACGATCGAGCTCCAGGTGAGGAAGCCGAGGACCGCGACTCCGAGGACTCCGCCGATGCTCGCGAGAACGACGCGGCGGCGCCTCATCGGGCTGCCGCGATCGCGTCGGCCGCCTGCACCAGGGCGAGGTGGGAGAGGGCCTGGGGAGTGTTCCCCGCGTGCCGGCGGCCCTCGACGTCGTACTCCTCCGAGAGGAGGCCCACGTCGTTGCAGAGCCCGACGAGCCGGTCCATCAGGGTCCGCGCGTCGTCGATCCGGCCGGAGTCGGCGTACTGCCGGACGAGCCAGAAGGAGCAGGCGAGGAACGGGTGCTCGCCGCCGGCGAGGCCGTCGACCGAGGACTCGGTCCGGTAGCGGTGCAGCAGGCCGTCCTGCAGGAGCACGCGCTCCAGCTCGGCGACGGTGCCCAGCATCCGCGGGTCGTCGGCGGGGACGAAGCCGACCATCGGCAGCACGAGGAGCGACGCGTCGACCTCGGGCGAGCCGTAGGACTGCACGAAGTGGCCGCGCTCGGCGTCGAAGCCCTGGGCCTCGATCTCGGCGCGCACCTCGTCGCGGAGGCGCTCCCAGGTCTCGACCGGACCGGGCAGACCGTTCTCGCGCACGGCGCGGACGCCCCGATCGAGCGCGGCCCAGATCATGACCCGCGAGTGCGTGAAGTGCCGCGGCTCGCCCCGGATCTCCCAGATGCCGTTGTCCGGCCGCTGCCAGTTGGTCTCGACGAAGCCCAGGAGCGCGCGCTGGAGCGGCCAGGAGAACTCCGTCTCGTCCACTCCGGCCACGCGGGCCTCGTGCAGAGCGACCATCACCTCGCCGATCACGTCCGCCTGGTACTGGTCGACGGCGGCGTTCCCGATCCGCACGGGGGAGGCGCCGTCGTAGCCGGGCAGGCTCGGCATCTCCCGCTCGGGCAGGTCGCGCTCGCCGGCGAGGCCGTACATGATCTGCACGTCCTCCGGCGCGCCCGCGACCGCGCGGAGCAGCCAGGCCCGCCACTTCTGCGCCTCCTGCTCGAACCCGTGCGCGAGCAGGGCCTGCAGGGTGAGCGAGGCGTCGCGGAGCCAGACGTAGCGGTAGTCCCAGTTGCGGGCGCCGCCGAACTGCTCCGGGAGCGAGGTGGTCGCCGCCGCGACGATGCCGCCGGTCTCGTCGTCGGTCAGGGCGCGGAGGGTCAGCAGCGAGCGGACGACGGCGTCGCGGTGCGGCCCGTCGTAGTCGATCGCCGACGCCCACTCGGACCACCAGGAGAGCGTGCGCTCCAGCGCGCGGTCGACGTCGAGGCGCTTCGGCGCCCGCTGGTGCGAGGGGAACCACGCCATCGAGAGGTCGACGACCGCGTCCGCGTCGACGTCGAACTCCGCCGCGTGGGCGTGGTCGACGGCCTTCAACCGCACTCCGCGCACCACGACCGCGTCGGGCCCGGCGACGGCGACGAGCAGCGGATCCTCGTCCGTCCCCTCCTGCCGCACCCACGGCATGGTGCGGGCGTAGTCGAAGCGGATGCGCACCTCCTGCCGCATCCGGACGGTCCCCGACACTCCGCGCACCCGGCGCACCAGCTCGGCGCGCTCGTCGCGCAGCGGCATCACGTCGACCACCTCGACGACGCCGGTGGGAGTCGTCCACCGGGTGACCAGCGCGAGCGTGTCGCCGAGGTAGTGGCGCTCGCTCGTCGCCTCCCCGTCCACCGGCCGCAGCGACCAGCGCCCCTGGTCGTCGCCGCCGAGGAGGGCGCCGAAGACGGAGGCGGAGTCGAAGCGCGGCAGGCACAGCCAGTCGATCCCCCCGTCGCGGGAGACGAGAGCGGCCGTGCGGCAGTCGGAGAGGACGGCGTAGTCCTCGATCGGGGAGACCATGCGGCGATCCTCTCAGGTGCGGCTGTGGCCTCCCAGTCAAGGCGGAGCGGGGCTCTTCAGCGCCGCCGTAGGGTGAGCCGCATGGCACAGACCGTCTCGACCCTGCTCATCCTCGGAGCGACGGGGGACCTGTCCTCGCGGCTCCTCCTCCCCGCCGTCGGCCAGCTGCTGACCCGCGAGACCGACCGGCGGGTCCATCTCGTCGGCGCGGGACGCGAGGACTGGACCCAGGAGCACTGGCACGAGGTGCTGACCGCCTCCTTCGCCACCGTCGAGGCGCAGGGCGAGGGCGTGGACGCGCTCACCTCCGGCACGCGCTACCAGCAGATCGACGTCACCGATCCGGAGGCGCTCGCCGCACTGCTCGCGAGCTGCGACGGTCCGGTGGCGGTCTACTTCGCCCTCCCGCCGGCGATCGCGGCGAAGGCCTGCGAGGCGCTCGCCGCCCACGACCTGCCGGAGGGCACCGTGCTGGCGCTGGAGAAGCCGTTCGGGACCGACGAGGCGAGCGCGCACGCCCTCAACCAGCGCCTCGCCGCGCTGGTCCCCGAGGACCGCATCCACCGCGTCGACCACTTCCTCGGCCGCGCGACCGTGATGAACGTGCTCGGCCTGCGCTTCGCGAACCGGATCCTCGAGCCGCTGTGGTCGGCCGAGCACATCGAGAGCGTCGAGATCGTCTACGACGAGCAGCTGGCCCTCGAGGGGCGGGCGAGCTACTACGACGGCGCGGGCGCGCTGACCGACATGATCCAGAGCCACCTGCTGCAGGTCCTCGCGGTGATCGCGATGGAGCCGCCGTCCTCGCTCGACGCGGCCGACCTCCGGGACGCGAAGTCGATCGTCCTGCGCGCCACCCGCCTGCACGGCGACGACCCCGCCGCGAGCTCGCGCCGCGCCCGCTACACGGCGGGGACGATCGACGGGCGCGAGCTGCCCGCCTACGCGGACGAGAAGGGCGTGGACCCCGCTCGCCGGACCGAGACGCTGGCCGAGCTGGTCGTCGAGATCGACACCTGGCGCTGGGCAGGCGTGCCGTTCACCCTCCGCTCCGGCAAGGCGCTCGGGGAGCGGCGGCGCGAAGTGGTCATCCGCTTCAAGCCGGTGCCGCACCTGCCCCGCGGCTTCGTCGGCACCGAGGCGCCGTCCGTGCTGCGGCTGTTCCTCGCGCCTGACCAGATGTCGCTCGAGCTGAACATCAACGGCCCCGGCGACCCGTACACGCTCGAGCGCGCCTCGCTGGAGGCGACCTTCGGCGCGGGCGAGCTGCTGGCGTACGGCGAGGTCATCTCGGGGATCCTCGACGACGACCCGTCGCTCTCGGTCCGCGGGGACGCCGCAGAGGAGTGCTGGCGCATCGTGCAGCCCGCGATCGACGCGTGGCACGCGGACCGGGTGCCGCTCGACGAGTACCCGGCGGGCAGCGAGGGACCCGGGAGCTGGCCGACGCTCTGACGGGCGGCCGGGGGAGGGGCGGCCGCGGGGGATCTCGGGACGGCGGCCGCGCCGCCTCCTCGATCAGCGGGAAGGGCGACGTCGCTCGTCGGGTCGGCCGGAGGGCGAGCCCGCCGGCCGACCGCTCGGGTCAGGAGCGGGTCGCGACGGGGGTGTCGACGGCGACGTCGGCGGGGGCCGGCTCCGCCCAGACGGCGATCGGCTTCGGCTCCCAGGTGAGGGCGGCCGGCTCCACCGGGGGAGTGGAGGCGCGCATCACGGGGATCGCCTCGGTGACCGGGGACGACGTCCGCTCGGCGCCGGCGCGGAGCTGCTCCTCCTGGATGGCGGCGGAGAGCTCGTGGGCGAGGGAGCGCGCGAGCATCCCGTGGAAGATCGGGTCGCGGTCGTCGTGGCTGCGGCGCGTGACGACCCAGGCGCCCTCGGACCCGACGAAGGCCGCGAGCCGCTCGTGGACGACGGCGAAGAGCTCGTCCTGCGTGAGGACGGGGGCCGCCTCGACGACCTCGGGGGCCGCCTTGCGACGCCTCAGACGAAACCTCATGACGAACCCCGTTTCCCGTGCCGGCAGCGACTGGGAACAGTGTCGCCGCCACCGGGTCGGGAGACCGGCTGACACGCCGCCCCGCGGGGAGGCGGCGCGTCAGGAGGGCCTAGCGGTCGCGCTTCCTGCCGCGCTCCTCCTTGACGATCTCCTTCGAGTCGTAGGACACGGAGCCCAGGGCGACGGTGACCGAGATGGCCCAGCTGACCCACTGGAGGGCCAGGCGCCAGTCGCGCGGGCCCTTGCGCGTGGTCTGCAGGATCGACCAGCCGCCGACGATCGCGCTGATGACGCTGGAGTTGAGGATGAACTTGCGCATGCGTGTGCCTCCCGTGTTCACCCCGACGCTAGCGGGTGCGAAAGCTCTCAGAGGAACGCTTGACAGCACCGAGGGGTTGTCCCGCTACGGTGGACCGCCGCCGGGACCCGAATCCTCGAGCCGGGGCACGCCGAGGAGAACGGGAACGACATGCGCACGGCTGTGATCGGGGCGGTGCTGCTCGTCGTCGGGGCGGTGGCCGTCGTCACGGGGGTCCTCCCGATGGACGCGCTGGGCGAGCTGGTCGAGCGGACGGCGCCGATCCTCGGCTTCGTGGTCGCGGTGACCGTGGTCGCCGAGCTGGCCTCCGAGGCCGGCGTCTTCACCGTGGTCGCCGAGCGCTCCGCCGAGTGGGGCCGCGGGCGGACCGCGGTGCTCTGGCTGCTGGTGGTGGCGATGGCCGTCGTCAGCACGGTGTTCCTCTCGCTCGACACGACCGCCGTGCTCCTGACCCCGGTCGTGGTCCTGCTCGCGGCGCACGTGCGCGTCCCGCCCCTGCCGTTCGCGATGGCCACGGTCTGGCTGGCGAACTGCGCCTCCCTCCTCCTCCCCGTCTCGAACCTCACCAACCTGCTCGCGCAGCGGCGCCTGGGGGTCGAGGGCCCCTTCGCCTTCGCCGCGCTGACCGCGGTGCCCGCGCTCGTCGCGGCCGTCGTGCCCGTGCTGATCCTCGCGATCCGCTACCGGCGCGAGCTGGCCGGGCGCTACACCCCGGGGGAGCGGACGCCGGTGGAGGACCGGGTGCTGCTCATCGGCGCGGGGACCGTCGTGGCGCTGCTCCTGCCGGCGCTCGTCTCGGGCCTCGAGGTGTGGATCCCGGCGACGGTCGCCGCGGTCGCGCTGATCGTCCTCTTCGCGGTGCGCCGTCCCGCGGCGCTCACGCCCGCCCTCCTGCCGTGGCAGCTCGTCGTCTTCGCGGCGGGCCTCTTCGTGGCGATGGAGGCGGCGCACCAGCTCGGGCTGGGCGCGGCGCTCGCCGTGGTCGCGGGGGAGGGGAGCGGGACGCTCGACCTGCTGCGCCTCGCCGGCTCCGGCGCGGTCGCCTCCAACCTGGTCGACAACCTGCCCGCCTACCTCGCCCTCGAGCCCGTCGCGGCGGATCCGCTCCGCCTGGTCGCCCTGCTGATCGGCGTGAACGCCGGACCGTTGATCACCCCGTGGGCCTCGCTCGCCACCCTGCTCTGGCACCAGAGGCTGACCGCGCTGGGCGTGCACGTCTCGTGGCGCCAGTACGCGCTCCTCGGACTCGTCGCGGTCGTCCCGACGGTGGGCGGAGCGACGCTCGCCCTCGCCCTCGTGCAGGGCTGATCCCCCGTCCCCCGAGCGGGGCCGGCTGATAGCCTCGACGGGCACGACGACGGCTCGACCGACGAAAAGGGACCACCATTCCTCCGCACTCCGCCTCCGCCTCCTCCGCCGCTGACAGGACCGACGCCGGGACCTCGGGAGGGACCGAGCGCAACGCGTTCGTGGTCGTCTCGAACCGCCTCCCGGTGGACCGCGTCGTGGCCGAGGACGGCACCGCGTCCTGGAAGACCTCGCCCGGCGGGCTGGTCACCGCGCTCGAGCCGGTGATGCGCGCGAACGAGGGCGCCTGGGTCGGCTGGCCCGGCGTGGCCGATGAGGAGGTCGCCCCGTTCGTCGACAACGGCGTGCAGATCGTCCCCGTCGCCCTCAGCGCGCAGGAGCTCGAGGACTACTACGAGGGCTTCTCGAACGACACGCTCTGGCCGCTGTACCACGACGTGATCGCGCCCCCGACCTACCACCGCGACTGGTGGGACGCCTACGTGCGGGTCAACCAGCGCTTCGCCGAGGCGGCCGCGGCCGTGACGGAGGAGGACGGCGTGGTCTGGGTCCAGGACTACCAGCTCCAGCTCGTGCCCAAGATGCTGCGGGAGCTCCGGCCCGACGTCACGATCGGCTTCTTCAACCACATCCCGTTCCCGCCCTACGGGATCTTCGCGCAGCTCCCGTGGCGCCGGCAGATCGTCGAGGGCCTGCTCGGCGCCGACGTGATCGGCTTCCAGCGCCAGGGAGACGCGGGCAGCTTCCTCCGCGCGGTCCGGCGCCTGCTGGGCTACGACACCCGCAGCACGGTCGTCGAGGTCCCGGTCGAGGAGGAGGCCGTCGGCGGCACCCGCCGCGTCAACCGCTCGCGGCGCGGGGCGAGCGTGCGCCCGGTCGTCGCCCGGCACTTCCCGATCTCGATCGACTCCGCGTCGTTCGAGGCGATGGCGCGCACCCCCGAGATCCAGGCCCGCGCCGCCGAGATCCGCGCCGAGCTGGGCAACCCCGCGACGATCATGCTCGGCGTCGACCGGCTCGACTACACCAAGGGGATCGGCCACCGCCTGAAGGCCTTCGGCGAGCTCCTGGCGGACGGCCGCCTCACCTCCGAGGACGCGGTGCTGGTGCAGGTCGCGAGCCCGAGCCGCGAGCGCGTGGACACCTACCGGCAGCTGCGCGACGACATCGAGCTGCAGGTCGGCCGGATCAACGGCGACTACAGCACGCTCGGGCACCCGGCGATCAGCTACCTCCATCACGGCTACCCGCGCGAGGAGATGGTGGCGCTCTACCTCGCCGCCGACGTCATGCTCGTGACGGCGCTGCGCGACGGGATGAACCTCGTCGCGAAGGAGTACGTCGCGTCCCGCTTCGACAACGACGGCGTGCTCGTGCTGAGCGAGTTCGCCGGAGCGGCCGACGAGCTCAAGCAGGCCGTGCAGGTGAACCCGCACGACATCTCGGGGCTGAAGGACGCGATGGAGGCCTCGGCGCGGATGCCGCGCGTCGAGCGCACCCGGCGCATGCGCGCGCTCCGTCGCCGCGTGCTCGAGAACGACGTGGCGCGCTGGTCCGAGTCGTTCCTCTCCGCTCTCGCGGAGCACGCGGCCGGCCAGCAGCTCGACGTGCGGCCCGCCGCCCGCGGGCAGGAGGCGCCGCACGGCCAGGAGGCCGAGCACCGCGACGACGCGGCCCACGGACAGGCGGCCGAGCTCGAGCGGGAGGCCGCCGACGACCGCGAGCTCGACGGCGGCGCGCGATGAGCGAAGGAGTGCCCGAGCGGCTCGCGGCGGCGCTGCGGGAGCTCGCCGCGACCGAACGGCTCCTGGTGGCCCTCGACTTCGACGGCACCCTCGCGCCCGAGGTCGACGACCCCGCCCGCGCGCGGGCGCTCCCCGAGGCGCGCGAGGCCGTGCTGCGGCTCCTCGCCCTCCCCGGCACCCGGGTCGCGCTGGTCTCCGGCCGGGCGCTCGGGAGCCTGGAGGAGGTCTCGCAGCTGCCGGACGAGGCGCTGCTGGTCGGCTCCCACGGCATCGAGATCCGCCTCGACCCCGAGGAGGACGCGGTCCGGCTCGACGACGACGAGCTCGAGAAGGTGGGAGTGCTCGAGGACGTCCTGAAGGGCATCGCCCGCGGGATCGACAACGTCTGGATCGAGGACAAGCCCGCCGGCTTCGCCCTGCACACCCGCCTCGCGACCGAGCGCCACAGCCGCGTCGCCCACGTCGTCGCCCTCTCCGAGGCGCGCGCCGAGGTGCAGGGGGTCACCGTCCGCGAGGGCAAGAACGTCCTGGAGTTCTCGGTCCGCTCGACCACCAAGGGCGAGGCCGTGCAGCACCTCCGCCGCTACACCGGCGCGACCGCCGTGCTCTACGCGGGCGACGACGTGACGGACGAGGACGCCTTCGCGGTCCTCGGCTCCGGCGACGTCGGCATCAAGAGCGGCGAGGGCACCACCGCGGCCTCCTACCGGGTCCGCGGTCCCGAGCAGGTCGCGCACGCACTCCGGCTGCTGGCCGACCTGCGCGCGGAGTAGCAGCCCCCTTCCGGCGGTCAGCGCCAGCGGGTCCCGGATCGCCGACTCGCCGAGGACGGCCGTCCGCCGACGCGGGGAGCGGCCGTTCGCGACGAGTCGGAGATCCGCGGGGACGTCCGCATCCGGTGCCGCTGCCGGAGGCCGGGGCCGGGACGGGTGCGCGGGCCGGTCCGGGTCCGCCCGGCGAGCAGGGGCACCGCGCGCGAGGCGGTAGCCTCATCGCATGCCGGAAATCGATTGGAAGCCCCGCTCGCGCACCGTCACGGACGGCATCGAGGCCACGACGTCGCGCGGGATGCTGCGGGCGGTCGGGATGGGCGATGACGACTGGGAGAAGCCCCAGATCGGCATCGCGTCCTCGTGGAACGAGATCACCCCCTGCAACCTCTCGCTCGAGCGCCTCGCGCGCTCCGCGAAGGAGGGCGTGCACTCCGGCGGCGGCTACCCGCTCCAGTTCGGCACCATCTCCGTCTCGGACGGCATCTCGATGGGCCACGAGGGCATGCACTTCTCGCTCGTCTCCCGCGAGGTCATCGCCGACTCCGTCGAGACCGTGATGATGGCCGAGCGCCTGGACGGCACCGTCATGCTGGCCGGCTGCGACAAGTCGCTGCCCGGCATGCTGATGGCCGCGGCCCGCCTCGACCTCGCCGCCGTGTTCGTCTACGCCGGCTCGATCGCCCCGGGCTGGGTCAAGCTCTCGGACGGCACCGAGAAGGACATCACGATCATCGACTCCTTCGAGGCCGTCGGCGGCGTCAAGGCCGGGATCATGTCCGAGGAGGACGCCAAGCGCATCGAGTGCGCCTTCGCCCCGGGCGAGGGCTCCTGCGGCGGCATGTACACCGCCAACACCATGGCCAGCGTCGCCGAGGCGCTCGGCATGAGCCTGCCCGGCTCCGCCTCGCCCGCCGCCGCCGACCGCCGCCGCGACTACTTCGCCCGCAAGTCCGGCGAGGCCGTCGTCGAGCTGCTGCGCAACGGCACCACGGCCCGCGACATCCTCACCAAGGAGGCGTTCGAGAACGCGATCGCGGTGGCGATGGCCTTCGGCGGGTCGACCAACGTCATCCTGCACCTGCTCGCGATCGCCAACGAGGCCGAGGTCGACCTCACGATCGACGACTTCAACCGCATCGGCGACACGATCCCGCACATCGGCGACCTCAAGCCCTTCGGCAAGTACGTCATGAACGACGTCGACCGCCACGGCGGCGTCCCGGCCGTGATGAAGGCGCTCCTGGACGCCGGGCTGCTCCACGGCGACTGCCTGACGGTCACCGGGAGAACGGTCGCCGAGAACCTCGCCGCGATGGACATCGCGCCGCTGGACGGCGAGGTCATCCGCACCCTCGACAACCCGATCCACGCGACCGGCGGGCTCACCATCCTCAAGGGCTCGCTCGCCCCCGAGGGCGCGGTCGTCAAGACCGCCGGCTTCGACGCCTCCGTCTTCGAGGGTCCGGCCCGCGTGTTCGAGCGCGAGCGCGCCGCGATGGACGCTCTGACCGAGGGCCGGATCGAGAAGGGCGACGTGGTGGTCATCCGCTACGAGGGCCCCAAGGGCGGTCCCGGCATGCGCGAGATGCTCGCCATCACCGCCGCCATCAAGGGGGCCGGGCTCGGAAAAGATGTACTACTGTTGACGGACGGACGATTCTCAGGCGGCACAACCGGCCTGTGCATCGGCCACATAGCTCCCGAATCGGTGGACGCAGGTCCCATCGCATTCGTTCGCGACGGAGACCCGATTCGGGTCGACATCGCCGCTCGCTCGATCGACCTACTCGTCGACGAGTCCGAGCTCGCCGCCCGCCGAGAAGGCTGGGCCCCTCTCCCTCCGCGCTACACCCGCGGTGTCCTCGCCAAGTACGCCAAGCTCGTCCGCTCGGCAGCCGAGGGCGCCGTCACCGGGTGACCCGGCCCGCTCCGGCCGGCCGCGCACTCGCGTTCCCGGGCACTCGCCTCCGGCTCTGCCCGCCGCCGCACCACCTCCTGAAGGAATCGACACCCGCATGACTCCGGATCCGTCCGCCGTGCAGCCCGCACCGACGCCCCAGCCACCCCGACCCGCCTCCGCTCCCGGGGCCGCCCCCGCGGCCGAGGTCCTCACCGGAGCGCAGGCGGTCGTCCGCTCGCTCGAGATGCTCGGGATCGAGGACGTCTTCGGCCTGCCCGGCGGCGCGATCCTCCCGGTCTACGACCCGCTGATGGACTCCTCGAAGATCCGGCACATCCTGGTCCGCCACGAGCAGGGCGCCGGCCACGCCGCCGAGGGCTACGCCTCGGCGACCGGCAGGCTCGGCGTCTGCATCGCGACCTCGGGCCCCGGAGCGACCAACCTGGTCACCGCGATCGCGGACGCCTACATGGACTCCGTCCCGATGCTCGCGATCACCGGCCAGGTGTTCTCGACGCTCATGGGGACCGACGCGTTCCAGGAGGCGGACATCGTCGGCATCACGATGCCGATCACGAAGCACTCCATCCTCGTGACGCGTCCCGAGGACATCCCCTCGGCCCTCGCCTCCGCCGCGCTGATCGCCACCACCGGCCGCCCCGGCCCCGTGCTGGTCGACATCACGAAGGACGCGCAGCAGGACCAGGCGCCGTTCCTCTGGCCGCCGAAGATCGACCTGCCCGGCTACCGTCCGGTCACGAAGGCCCACGGCAAGCAGATCCAGGCCGCGGCCCAGCTGCTGGTCGAGTCGCGGAAGCCGGTGCTCTACGTGGGCGGCGGCATCATCCGCGCCCGCGCGGCCGCCGAGCTGAAGGCGTTCGCCGAGGCCTGCGGCGCCCCCGTGGTGACCACGCTGATGGCGCGCGGAGCGTTCCCGGACTCGCACGAGCAGCACCTGGGCATGCCCGGCATGCACGGCACCGTCCCCGCGGTGCTCGCGCTGCAGGAGGCGGACCTGATCCTCGCGCTGGGCTCGCGCTTCGACGACCGCGTGACCGGCAAGGCGGCGCTCTTCGCGCCCCACGCCAAGGTCGTGCACGTCGACATCGACCCGGCCGAGATCTCCAAGATCCGCACCGCCGACGTGCCGATCGTGGGCGACCTCAAGGACGTCCTCCCGGACCTCACCGACGCGTTCGCCAAGGCCTCCGCCGACGGCCGCGCCGACACCTCCGAGTGGTGGAGCTACCTCAAGGGCCTGCAGACGGAGTTCCCGCTCGGCTACACCGAGCCGAACGACGGCCTGCTCTCGCCGCAGTACGTCATCAAGCGCATCGGCGAGATCACCGGCCCCGAGGGCGTCTTCGCCTCCGGCGTCGGCCAGCACCAGATGTGGGCGGCGCAGTTCATCAAGTACGAGCGCCCCAACTCGTGGCTGAACTCCGGCGGCGCCGGCACCATGGGCTACTCCGTGCCCGCGGCGATGGGCGCCAAGGTCGGCGAGCCCGAGCGCACCGTGTGGGCGATCGACGGCGACGGCTGCTTCCAGATGACCAATCAGGAGCTCGCCACCTGCACGATCAACGACATCCCGATCAAGGTCGCGGTGATCAACAACTCCTCGCTCGGCATGGTGCGCCAGTGGCAGACCCTGTTCTACGAGGGCCGCTACTCCAACACCGACCTCAACACGGGTCACGACACCGTCCGGGTGCCCGACTTCGTGAAGCTCGCCGACGCCTACGGCGCGCTCGGCATCCGCGTCACGAAGCCGGAGGAGATCGACGACGCCATCCGCCTCGCCATCGCCACCAACGACCGGCCCGTGGTGATCGACTTCGTCGTCAGCCGCGACTCCATGGTCTGGCCGATGGTCCCGCAGGGCGTCTCCAACAGCTACGTCCAGTACGCCCGAGACCACAGCCCGACCTGGGACGACGAGGAGTAGACCCGCATGACGCACCACGTTCTCTCCCTGCTCGTCGAGGACAAGCCGGGACTGCTCACCCGTGTCGCCGGGCTGTTCGCCCGCCGCGGCTTCAACATCGAGTCGCTGGCGGTCGGTCCGACCGAGTTGGCCGGGCTCTCGCGCATCACGGTCGCCGTGGACGTCGAGGACCTGCCGCTCGAGCAGGTCACGAAGCAGCTCAACAAGCTCGTCAACGTGATCAAGATCGTCGAGCTCGACACCGACCAGTCGGTCCAGCGCGAGCACCTGCTCGTCAAGGTCCGCGTCGACAACGTCACGCGCTCGCAGGTGCTCGAGGCCGTCACGCTCTTCCGCGCCCGCGTGGTCGACGTCGCGACCGACGCCCTGGTGATCGAGGTCACCGGCGACACCGGCAAGACCAACGCGTTCCTGCGGGTGATCGAGCCCTACGGCATCAAGGAGATCGCGCAGTCGGGCCTGCTCGCCATCGGGCGCGGCTCCAAGTCGATCACCGAGCGCGTCTTCAAGAACTGACCGCGAACTCTCCACTACAGAAAAGGACTCACCACGTGACCGAGCTCATCTACGACGCCGACGCCGACCTCTCCATCATCCAGTCCAAGAAGGTCGCGATCGTCGGCTACGGCTCGCAGGGCCACGCGCACGCGCAGAACCTCCGCGACTCCGGCGTTCAGGTCGTCATCGCGCTGAAGGAGGGGTCGAAGTCGACCGCCAAGGCCGAGGACGACGGCTTCGAGGTCAAGAGCGTCGCCGACGCCGCGGCCTGGGCCGACCTGATCATGATCCTCGCGCCGGACCAGCACCAGCGCGCGATCTACAGCGAGCAGATCGCCTCCGCGCTGACCGAGGGCAAGACCCTCGCCTTCGCGCACGGCTTCAACATCCGCTTCGGCTACATCGAGGCGCCCGCGGGCGTCGACGTCATCCTCATCGCGCCGAAGGCTCCCGGCCACACCGTGCGCCGCGAGTTCGTCGCCGGCCGCGGCATCCCGGACATCATCGCCGTCGAGAACGACGCGACCGGCACCGCCTGGGAGACCGCGAAGTCCTACGCGAAGGCCATCGGCGGCACCCGCGCCGGCGTCATCAAGACCACCTTCACCGAGGAGACCGAGACCGACCTGTTCGGCGAGCAGGCCGTGCTCTGCGGCGGCACCTCGCAGCTCGTCCAGTACGGCTTCGAGACCCTCGTCGAGGCCGGCTACCAGCCCGAGATCGCCTACTTCGAGGTGCTGCACGAGCTCAAGCTCATCGTCGACCTCATGTGGGAGGGCGGCATCGCCAAGCAGCGCTGGAGCGTCTCCGACACCGCCGAGTACGGCGACTACGTCTCCGGCCCGCGCGTCATCGACCCGCGCGTGAAGGAGAACATGAAGGCCGTCCTCGGCGACATCCAGAGCGGCGCCTTCGCGAAGCGCTTCATCGGCGACCAGGACGCGGGCGGACCCGAGTTCCAGGAGCTGCGCGCGAAGGGCGAGAAGCACCCGATCGAGGAGACCGGCCGCGAGCTGCGCAAGCTCTTCGCCTGGAAGCAGACCGACGAGGACTACACCGACGGCAGCGTCGCGCGCTAGTCGCACCGCGTCGACCGGGGGAGCCCCGGCCCGACGAGGGACCCGTCCACCGGGATCCCCTCGCCGGGCCGGGGCTCCTCCGCGTCCGGGGCGCGACTACCGCTCGAGCTCGCGGACGAGACGGCGGAGACCGCCCTTCGGCGGGACGAGGACGGGGTCCGGCCACCGGGGCGAGAGGTGGTCGCCGAGCGTGACCCGGCGCAGCTTGCGGCCGACGAGGGGGAGGACCCAGTCGGCCGCCCAGCGGCGCTGCTCGCGCAGCCGCGCGCGGAGGCGGAGCGGCTCGGGAGCGTCCCAGGGCCCGGTCGAGATCGTGTGCGGCACGCCGAGCGTGTCGAGCACGCGGCCGGCCAGGACGCGGTGGCCGCGCTTGGAGAGGTGCATCCGGTCGGGCGACCAGAGCACGGGGGAGTGGAACTCCCGCATCGCCCAGTAGTCGACGAGGATCGCGCCCCGCTCGCGGGCGATCCGGCGGACGGCGCTGTTGTAGAGGTGGTTGCGGCGCAGGAACATCCGCGGGGCGGGCAGTCCCGGGATGTCGACGCCGGTGAAGAGCACAAGGGAGGCGCCGGTGGTCGCGAGCGCGTCGACGAGCGCCTCGTAGCGGGTGATCAGATCGACGGTGTCGGTGCCGAGGTCGAGGATGTCGTTGCCGCCGGCGTACAGCGTGATCAGGGTGGGGCGGAGCGCGAGGGCGGGCGCGAGCTGGTCCTCGGTGATCTGAGCGAGGCGCTTCGAGCGGACGGCGAGGTTCGCGTACTCCCAGCCCGGCTCGGCCTTCGCCAGGCGCTCGGCGACGCGGTCGGCCCAGCCGCGCACTCCGTTCGGCAGGCGCGGGTGCGGGTCGCCGACCCCCTCCGTGAAGGAGTCGCCGAGGGCGACGAAGCGGCGGCGGCGGTCGTCCATCCGCTCAGCCTCGCCCCCAGGGGAGGACGCGGGGTGTCCGCCGGGTGTCGGGGAGGCGGCGGCGGGCTCCGAGCCTCCTGCGAGGTGCGCGCGGCTAGGGTATTGCGGTGATCGATGGTGGACCGGGCCGCTCCCCGGAGGACGACGACGCGGCGACCCCGCCGGTGGACCGCGGGCCGGACGCCGGCCCGGAGGACGACGCCGACGACGAGGCCCTGGAGTGGGCGGGCGAGGGCGCGGACCCGACGCTCGCCGCGGGGACGGCGCGCGTGCGCCGGACGCCCCGCACGGTCGCGGGGGCGGGCCCGGCGGACGACGGCTCGGACGACGACGACTCCGAGGACGAGGACCCCGACGACGAGGCCGCGTCCTCGTCCGCTCTGCTGATCGCCGCGGGCATCGCGGCCGGCCTCTACCTCCTGTACGCCATCGCCTGGGCGATCACGGCGACGCGGCAGTCGCCGGTCGCCGCGGCCGGCTTCGCGGGCGATGCGCTCGGCGGCGCCCTCTACTCGCTCGGGCTCTGGCTGGCGGTCCTGGCGCCGCCGGTGTGGTTCGCCGTGGCGCTCCTCGCCACCCGCGACGCCCGGGTGCGCATCCGCGTGCTCTGGCTGGTCGCCGGACTCGTCCTCCTCGCTCCGCTGCCGTTCCTGAAGGGGGCCTGATGACCGACTCGACCCGGGCCACCCTCGGCGGGACCGGCCGGCGCGACCGGCCCGGCCGGCGCCTGGCCGCCTCCGTCCTCGTCGCCGTGGTGTTCGCGCTCTTCTTCGCCTGGGACGTCTGGGAGGCGGTCGGCAACCTGATCGGCCTGCGCAGCTACGCGGCCTCCCTCGGCACCGACCTGAATCCGACGGGCTGGGCGGTGCTCCTGCTCGGCCTGGTGCTGCCGGTCGCCTGCTTCGTCGTCGCCGTCCTGCTCGGCCGCCGCCGGGGGCTCCCGGCGCGCGTCGGACTGCTCGCGGCGGCCCTCTGCCTCTCGGCGGCGCTCTCGCTCGACGTGCAGCTCGTCCTCGGCGTCGAGAGCCTGGTCTCGCTGAGCTGACCGGCGGCGTCACACGGCGCGGGGCGCGCGCACCCCTCCGCTACAGTGACGGGGGGCTGCCGACGCCCCCGCCTCGGTGCCCGCTCCGTCCCCTCTCCGAAGGAAGCGCCTCTCGTGACAAAGCCGGTCGTCCTGATCGCCGAAGAACTCTCGCCCGCCACCGTGGACGCGCTCGGTCCCGACTTCGAGATCCGCTCCGTGGACGGCACCGACCGCCCGGCGCTGCTCGAGGCCCTCGCCACGGCGCACGCGATCCTCGTGCGCTCCGCGACGCAGGTCGACGCGGAGGCGATCGCCGCGGCCCCCTCGCTCCAGGTGATCGCCCGCGCCGGTGTGGGCCTGGACAACGTCGACATCACCGCCGCGACCGCCGCGGGCGTCATGGTCGTGAACGCGCCGACCTCGAACATCATCTCGGCCGCCGAGCTCACCGTCGGCCACATCCTGAGCCTCGCCCGCCACATCCCCGCCGCGCACAGCGCGCTCGCGCAGGGCCTCTGGAAGCGCTCGAAGTACACGGGCGTCGAGCTCTACGAGAAGACCGTCGGCATCATCGGCCTCGGCCGCATCGGCGCGCTGATCACCGCGCGCCTGCAGGCCTTCGGTGTGAACGTCGTCGCCTACGACCCCTACGTGACCAGCGCCCGCGCGCAGCAGCTCGGCGTCACGCTCCTCTCCCTGGAGGAGCTGCTGGCCGAGAGCGACTTCATCACGATCCACATGCCGAGGACCCCCGAGACGACGGGCATGATCTCGGACGATCAGCTGGCGCTGATGAAGCCGTCTGCGTTCATCGTGAACGTGGCCCGCGGCGGCCTCATCGACGAGGACGCGCTGCACCGCGCGCTCGTCGCGAAGACCATCGCCGGCGCCGGACTCGACGTGTTCGTGAAGGAGCCGCCGACCGGATCGCCGCTGCTCGCCCTCGAGAACGTGGTCGTCACTCCGCACCTCGGGGCCTCGACCGACGAGGCGCAGGAGAAGGCCGGCGTCTCGGTCGCCCGCTCGGTGCGCCTCGCGCTCTCGGGTGAGCTCGTGCCGGACGCCGTGAACGTCGCCGGCGGCGTGATCGACGAGTACGTGCGCCCCGGCATCCCGCTGGTCGAGAAGCTCGGCCAGGTCTTCTCGGGCCTCGCGGACTCGCCGGTCACCTCCATCGACGTCGAGGTGCGAGGCGAGCTGGCCGGCTACGACGTGAAGGTCCTCAAGCTGGCGGCTCTCAAGGGCGTGTTCACCAACGTGGTCTCGGAGACGGTGTCCTACGTCAACGCGCCGGTGCTCGCGGAGCAGCGCGGCATCGAGGTGCGCCTGATCACGGAGCCGGTCTCGGACGAGTACCGCAACGTGATCACGCTGCGCGGCGCGCTCTCGGACGGCTCGCAGATCTCGGTCTCGGGCACGCTGACCGGCACCAAGCAGGTCGAGAAGATCGTGGCGATCAACGGCTACGACGTCGAGGTCCCCCTCGCGAAGCACCTCGTCGTCATGAGCTACGTCGACCGCCCCGGGATCGTCGCGGTCTACGGCCGCGAGTTCGGCGACGCCGCGGTCAACATCGCGGGCATGCAGATCGCGCGCACCGAGGCGGGCGGCAAGGCGCTCTCGGTGATCACCATCGACTCCCCCGCCCCGGACGGCCTGCTCGAGAAGGTCCGCGTCGCGATCGACGCCGACCTCATGCAGGAGATCGACATCACCGAGCAGTGAGCACGCGGCGGTTCGCTCAGGTCGACGTCTTCGGCGCCGCGCCGTTCCGGGGCAACCCGGTGGCGGTCGTCGTCGACGGCGACGGCGTGGGCGACGCCGCGATGGCGGAGTTCGCGCGCTGGACGAACCTCTCCGAGACGACCTTCCTCCTCCGCCCGAGCGATCCCGCGGCCGACTACCGGCTGCGGATCTTCACGCCGGGCGGGGAGCTGCCCTTCGCCGGGCACCCGACCCTCGGGAGCGCGCACGCCTGGCTCGCGGCCGGAGGGACGGCCCGCGCGGCGGGGGAGCTCGTGCAGGAGTGCGCCGCGGGTCTCGTCCGACTGCGGGTGACGGAGGAGGGCATCGCCTTCGCCGCCCCGCCCCGCCGGCAGACCGGACCGGTCGACGAGGCGACGCTCGAGCGGGTGGCTGCGGCTCTGCGGATCCCGCGCGCGGAGATCCTCGACCACGAGTGGGTCGACAACGGTCCCGGCTGGCTGGCCGTGCGGCTCGCCTCGGCGGAGCAGGTCCTCGCGCTGCGGCCGGACCAGGCTCTCCTCGCCGGGCTCCCCGTCGGCGTCGTGGGCGAGCATCCGGCGGGAGGCGAGTGCGCGGTCGAGGTGCGGGCGTTCATCCCCGACGCCGGTGTGTCCGAGGACCCGGTGACGGGGAGCCTCAATGCGGGGATCGCCCAGTGGCTGATCGGCAGCGGCGTGCTGCCCGAGCGCTACACGGCCGCTCAGGGGGCGGCGTTGGGCCGAGCCGGGCGCGTGCGCGTCGAGAGCACGGACGGCGCGATCTGGATCGGCGGCGCGACGGTGACCCTGATCGACGGGGTCGTCGAGCTGTAGCGGGTCCGCCGGGGCGGCGCGGCTCAGCTCCCGAGGAGGCGCTGGACGACCGCGAGGACGTCCTCGGCCTCGCCGCGCGACTGCGAGCCCGTGGGGAGCAGGGCGGAGTTGTAGTAGAGCCCGTCGCTCATCAGGACGATCGCCCGGGCGACGAGCGGGTCGCCCACGGCGTCGGCGACCACCTCGTTCCAGCTGTCGTGGATCCGCGCGAGGCCGCCGCTGGCGCGCTCGTCGTGCCCCTGCGCGATGCGCGACACGGCGAGGATCGTGCGGTCGAAGGCCGAGTCGGCGGCGAAGGAGGTGCGCAGCAGGTAGGCGACCACGCCCTCGGGAGCGGCGAGGCTCTGCGCGACGTCCGCCTCCCGCCGCGCGTCGAGGCGCTGCAGGAGCCCGTCGACGAGGGCGTCCTTCGAGGGGAAGTGGTAGAGCAGCCCGCCCTTGGAGACTCCGGCCTCGCGGGCGACGGCGTCGAGGGTCGCGGCGCGCTCGCCCTGCTCGATGAGGAGCTGCTCGAACGCGTCGAGGACGCGGTCGCGGGCGGGGGCAGGAGGCACGGCGACCATCCTACGGCGCATCAGTGGCGACTGTACCGGCCGGACGGTATACTCTCTCCGTTCTCTTCTGAAAGGTCGTCCCCGTGTCCGCGCGCACCGCTCCCGTCTCCACCCACGACACCGCCGGCGCCGCCGACCGGGTCGGGCGACGCGCCTGGGTGGCGCTCGCGGTGCTGATGCTCCCGGTGCTGCTGGTCTCGGTCGACAACACGGTGCTGAACTTCGCGCTCCCCTCGATCGCCGAGGATCTGGGCCCCTCCGGCACCGAGCTGCTGTGGATCGTCGACGCCTACCCGCTGGTGCTCGCGGGCCTGCTGGTGGCGATGGGCAGCCTCGGCGACCGCGTCGGGCGGCGGCGCCTCCTGCTGGTCGGCGCGGTCGGCTTCGCCGCCGTCTCGGTCGTGGCCGCGTTCGCTCCCACCGCCGCGGCGCTCATCGGCGCCCGCGCGGCACTGGGCTTCTTCGGCGCGATGCTGATGCCCTCGACGCTCTCGCTCCTGCGCAGCGTCTTCCCCGACCGCGACCAGCGCCGCCTCGCGATCGCGATCTGGGCGACCGGCTTCGCCGTGGGCTCGGGCATCGGCCCGCTGGTCGGCGGCGTGCTGCTCGAGCACTTCCCCTGGGGGTCGGTGTTCCTGCTCGCGGTGCCCGTGCTGCTCCCGCTGGTCGTCCTGGTGCCGATCCTGGTGCCGGAGTCGCGCGACCCGCAGCCCGGCCCGGTCGACGTGGTCAGCATCCTGCTGTCGCTGGCGACCATGGCGCCGGTCGTCTACGCGGTGAAGTCCTTCGCCGAGCACGGGATCGACGCGGTCGGCGTCGCGGCGCTCGTCGTGGGCGTCGTCTCGGGAGTTCTGTTCGTCCGCCGCCAGCAGCGCCGGGCCTCGCCGATGCTCGATCTCTCGCTCTTCCGCCGCGGCTCGTTCAGTGCGGCGATCGTGGTCAACCTCCTCAGCGTCACCGCGCTGGTCGGCGGGCTCTTCTTCCTCTCGCAGCACCTGCAGCTCGTGGTCGGGCTCTCGCCGCTGGAGGCGGGCCTCGTGCTCGTGCCGGGCCTCGCCGTGATGATCCTGGCCGGGCTCGGCGTGGTGCCGATCGCGCGCCGCGTCGCTCCGCGCCTCGTCGTCCCGGCCGGACTGCTGGTCTCGGCCGTCGGGTACATCCTGCTGGCCCTCGGCAGCGGGGCGCCCGGAGGAGCGTCCGCGCTCACCGTCGCCGTCGCCTTCGCGTTCCTCGGCCTGGGCATCGGTGCGGCCGAGACGGTGTCGAACGAGCTGATCCTGGCCAACGCGCCCGCCGACAAGGCCGGTGCGGCCTCCGCCGTCTCCGAGACCGCCTACGAGCTCGGTGCCGTCCTCGGCACCGCGACGCTCGGCACGGTCCTCACCGCCGTGTACCGCGGGGGAGTCGTGCTGCCCGAGGGCCTCGACGCCGCGCAGGCGCAGCGGGCCGGGGAGACCCTCGGCGGCGCCGTCTCGGTCGCCGGCGAGCTGCCCGCCGACTCCGCCGCGAGCCTCGTCGCGTCGGCGAGCGCGGCGTTCGACTCGGGCGTCGGCTGGTCGGCCTGGCTCGGTGTCGTCCTCGTGCTGGCCGCCGCCGCGGTCGGCGCCTGGCGACTCCGCCGGAGCTGACGCTCCTCCTCTCCTCCCGAGGGAGGCCGCCCGGGACGCGCAGCGCCTCCCGGGCGGCCCTCGCCAGCCCGACGGGGGGCGCGTGCCCCGGACCGCGGCGCGGGCGGGCCGCGAGTACGCTGGGGGGACTCCGACCCCGTACGCCTGAGGACCGCCATGCCCCGCACCGTGAAGCTCGCCGTCATCCCCGGAGACGGGATCGGGCCCGAGGTGACCGCCGAGGCCGTCAAGGTCCTCGACGCCGTCACCGCCGACTCCGACCTGGTGCTCGAGACGACCACCTTCTCGCTCGGCGCCGCCCGCTACCTCGAGACCGGCGACGTCCTCACCGACGAGGACCTCGCGGCGATCGCGGGGCACGACGCGATCCTCCTGGGCGCCGTCGGCGGAGCACCGGGGGACCCGCGCCTCCGGGACGCGAACATCGAGCGCGGGCTGCTCCTGCGGCTGCGCTTCGAGCTCGACCACTACGTCAACCTGCGGCCGACCCGTCTCTACGCGGGCGTCCCCTCGCCGCTCGCGGCTCCCGGCGAGGTCGACTTCGTGGTCGTCCGCGAGGGCACGGAGGGGCCCTACGTCGGTACCGGCGGCTCGATCCGGCAGGGCACCCCGCACGAGGTCGCCAACGAGGTGTCGGTCAACACCGCCTACGGGGTCGAGCGCGTCGTCCGCCACGCGTTCGAGCTCGCCCGCACGCGCCGCTCCCGGCTGACGCTCGTGCACAAGACGAACGTCCTCGTCTTCTCCGGCTCGCTCTGGAAGCGGATCGTCGACGAGGTGGGGGCCGCCTTCGAGGACGTGGCCGTCGACTACCTCCACGTGGACGCCGCCACGATCTTCCTCGTGACCGACCCTGCTAGGTTCGACGTCATCGTCACCGACAACCTCTTCGGCGACATCCTGACCGATCTGGCCGGCGCGATCAGCGGCGGCATCGGACTCGCGGCCTCGGGCAACATCAACCCCGACGGCGCGTTCCCCAGCATGTTCGAGCCGGTCCACGGATCCGCGCCCGACATCGCAGGACGGCAGCTCGCCGACCCGACCGCCGCGATCCTCTCGGCCGCGATGCTGCTGGACCACCTCGGCCGGAGCGACGAGGCCGCCCGCGTCACCGCAGCCGTGACCGCCGACATCGAGTCGCGCGACGGCACCCCGCGCTCCACGGCCGCGATCGGCGACTCCGTCGTCGCCCGCCTCCGCTGATCCCCCGCAGAAGGACACCACCACGATGAGCACCGACTCCGCCCCCGCCGACCTCGCCTTCGAGGTGACCGCCGCCCCCGCGCCCCGCTCCGCCGAGGAGCGCGCCCGGATCCTCGCGAACCCCGGCTTCGGCATGCACTTCACCGACCACATGGTCGGCCTCCGCTGGACCCGCACGGACGGCTGGCACAGCGCCCGCGTCGAGCCCTACGGCCCGCTCGCGCTCGACCCCGCCGCCGCCGTCCTGCACTACGCGCAGGAGATCTTCGAGGGGATGAAGGCCTACCGCCACGAGGACGGCTCCGTCTGGACCTTCCGCCCGGAGGCGAACGCGCGCCGCCTGCAGCGCTCGGCCCGCCGCCTCGCGCTGCCGGAGCTCCCGACGGACCTCTTCGTCGAGTCGCTGCGGCAGCTGATCGCGGTCGACGGCGACTGGGTCCCCTCGGAGCCGGAGACCAGCCTCTACCTGCGCCCGTTCATGTTCGCGCAGGAGGCGTTCCTCGGCGTGCGCGCGGCCGAGGACGTCGGCTACTACGTGATCGCCAGCCCCGCCGGCGCCTACTTCTCGGGCGGGGTCGCCCCCGTGTCGATCTGGCTCTCCACCTCCTACGCCCGGGCGGGCAAGGGCGGCACGGGAGCGGCGAAGACGGGCGGCAACTACGCCTCCTCCCTCCTTCCGCAGCAGGAGGCCTACAGCCACGGCTGCGCGCAGGTCCTCTTCCTCGACTCGCAGGAGTCGCAGTGGATCGAGGAGCTCGGCGGCATGAACGTGGTGCTGGTGAAGAAGGACGGCACGCTGGTCACCCCGGAATCGGACTCGATCCTCGAGGGCATCACGCGCGACAGCGTCCTGCAGCTCGCCGAGGACCGCGGCCACCGCGTCGAGCGGCGCCGCGTGAGCATCGACGAGTGGCGCGACGGAGTGGCCTCCGGCGACGTGGTCGAGGTGTTCGCCTGCGGGACCGCCGCCGTGATCACCCCGATCGCCGAGCTCAAGGGCGAGGGCTTCTCCGTCGGCCGCGAGGGCGCGCCCGCCGGGGAGCTCACGATGTCGCTCCGCGAGGAGCTGACCGGCATCCAGTACGGACGCCGCGAGGACACGCACGGATGGATGACGAGGCTGGACGCATGAAGATCGCACGATTCGCCACGCAGCGCGACGGGGACAACGGGGGAGCGATCCACTTCGGGATCGTGGACGAGGACGACCTTGTCGTGCTCGCCGGCGACCCGATGTTCGCCGGGTTCGACACCACGGGGGAGCGCATCCCGATCGCGGAGGCGAAGCTCCTCGCGCCGGTGATCCCGCGCTCCAAGGTCGTCGGCATCGGGAGGAACTACGCCGACCACGCGGCCGAGATGGGCGGTGACGCCCCGGCGGAGCCGCTGGTGTTCCTCAAGCCGAACACGTCGGTCATCGGCCCGGACGAGGCGATCGTCCTCCCCGAGGACAGCCAGCAGGTGGAGTTCGAGGGCGAGCTGGCGATCGTGATCGGCGCCGTGGCCCGCAACGTCCGCGCGGAGGACTACGAGGACGTGGTCTTCGGGTACACGATCGCCAACGACGTCACCGCACGCGACCTCCAGCGCTCCGACGGCCAGTGGGCGCGGGCGAAGGGCTACGACACCTTCTGCCCGCTCGGACCGGTCATCGAGACCGAGTTCGTCTGGAACGAGAGCGCGATCGAGACGCGCGTCAACGGGCGCGTGCAACAGTCGGGCAGCACCGGCGACATGATCCACGGGGTGCCCGAGCTCGTGGCCTACGTCTCGCGCATCTTCACGCTGCTCCCCGGGGACGTGATCCTCACCGGGACGCCCGCCGGCGTCGGGCCGATCGCGAACGGCGACACCGTCGCGGTGGACGTCGAGGGCATCGGCACGCTGTTCAACCCGGTGGTCGTCCGGCGCTGAGCCCGGGCCCTCCTCCGCGGAGGGACGAGCGCCTCCGGCCCGCGCGGATCCTCGGATCCGGCGGGCCGGACACGTCCGAGCGGGACGTCAGTCGGCGCTCGCCGGGTCGCTGCCGACCGCGCCCTCGGTCTCGTCCGGCAGGTCGGCGTCGCCGGAGACGGTGTCCCCTCGGCTGTCGCCGTCGGTCACGGCGTCCGTGACACCGCGGTCGATCGCGGTGCCCCCGGGAGCGGCCCCCGCGGCGGAGGCGTCGGCCGCGTCCTCGCCGGGCAGCACCGTCTGCGCGCCGCCGGTGTTCGGAACGGCGTCGCCGCCGGATCCGGGAAGGTCCTCGTTCACGTTCTGGTCGGCCATGTCGGCTCCTCTCGTCGGGGCTCCAGCCCAGCACGCGACGGGCCCCTCCGCAGGACGTTGACAGCGCGGGGACGAGGGGGCAGAGGCGGGCCGCGAGGCCGGGCGACGCGCCTTCACCGTGCTCCCCGGCGCTGTCAAGCGGACTGCCTCCGGGGCCGTCTGGTCGTAGCGTCGAGCTATGAACTCCTCCCGCACCGACTCTGTCAGCCGCATCGCTCGGGAGGACTTCGGCTGGTCGTCGCTGCTCCCCGGTCAGCGCGAGGCGATCGAGTCGGCGGCCTCCGGGCGCGACACGCTGCTGGTGCTGGCGACGGGCGGCGGCAAGTCCGCGGTCTACCAGATCGCCGGAGCCGAGCGCGGCGGCGTCGTCCTGGTCGTCTCCCCGCTCGTCGCCCTGCAGGCCGACCAGCTCGCCGCGATCGAGGCGGCTCCGGCGGCCCCGCCCGCCGTCGCGATCAACTCCTCCCAGGGCGCCGCGGCCGTCGCCCGCGCCTGGGACCGGATCGACGAGGGCGGCCCGCTCTACGTGCTCCTGGCGCCCGAGCAGCTCGCCAAGCCCGAGAACGTGGCGCGTCTGGCGGCCGCAGGAGTGTCGCTCCTGGTCGTCGACGAGGCGCACTGCGTCTCCTCCTGGGGCCACGACTTCCGCCCCGACTACCTCCGCCTGGCCGACGTGCGCGGCGAGCTCGGGGACCCGCCGGTGCTCGCGATGACCGCCACCGCCTCCGGGCCGGTGCGCGACGAGATCATCGAGCGCCTCCGGATGACCGACCCCGAGATCCAGGTGCACGGCGTCGACCGTCCGGAGATCCGGCTGGTGGTGCACCGCCACGAGAGCGAGAACGAGAAGCGCGCCGCCGTGGTCGAGGAGGCGCGCAGCTGGACGGCTCCGGGCCTGGTCTACGTCGCCACCCGCAAGGAGACGGAGGCCTACGCGGCCGACATCGCGGCGGAGGGGCGCCGGGTCGCGGCGTACCACGCCGGACTCAAGGTGTCCGAGCGCAAGGTCGTGCACGAGCAGTGGCGCGCCGGCGAGCTCGACGTCGTCGTCGCGACCTCGGCCTTCGGGATGGGCATCGACCGGGCCGACGTCCGCTTCGTGCTGCACGCGACGACCACCGAGTCGCTCGACGCGTACTACCAGGAGATCGGCCGCGCGGGTCGCGACGGCGAGCCGGCGACGGGCGCTCTGCACTACCGCGCCGAGGATCTGGGTCTCCGCCGCTTCTTCGCCAAGCGCTCGGTCGACAAGGCCGCGCTGCGCGTGATCTGGGCGGCCGTCTCGGAGCAGCCGGGGCTCGACTCCGCGGCTCTCGCGAAGGAGCTGGGGAAGCCGGCCCGCACGATCGCCCGGATCGTCAACGATCTCGCGGACGCGGGGCTGGTGGAGACCGGGTCCGGTCTGCGCGCCACGCGCGAGGCCTCGGGCGACGAGGCCGTGCACGCGGTGAAGGAGGCTCTGGCCTCCCGCGAGCGGATCGCGGAGTCGCGCCTGTCGATGATGCGCGCCTACGCGGAGACCAGCCAGTGCCGCCGCCGAGTCCTGCTGGACTACTTCGGCGTGGAGTCGGCCGAGTGGTGCGGCAACTGCGACGGCTGCGAGCGGCACGAGGCGAGCGGCGAGACCGTCGAGGCACCCGTGGACGCCCCTCTGAGCGTCGACGAGTCGGTGGAGCACCGCGAGTGGGGCGCCGGCACCGTGATGAGCGTGGAGGCCGACCGGGCGACGATCTTCTTCGAGTCCGAGGGCTACAAGGTGCTGTCGTTCCAGGCGCTCGAGTCCGGCGTCCTGCGCGAGCGCGAGCACGCCTCCGCCTGACCCCGGCTCTCCGCGCCGGCCGATCGCCGCTCGCGGGACGCCGCTCCGGTACGGCAGGCACGGCGTGCCGTGCACCGGAGCGGCGTCCCGCGGAGGGGGTCAGACCTTCGAGACGGCCGAGCTCACGTCGGTGGGCTTCTCGTAGTCGCCGTCCGGGATCGCACGGAGGGCCTCGAGGACGTCGCCGTCCGCGCCCTCCTTCTCCGCGGTCTCGACGATCGTGTCCTTCGAGGCGGGGTAGTCGATGCCCGAGAGGTACTTCTGGATCTGGATCGGGTTGGGTGCGTCCATCGTGCTGTCCTTTCGTCGCCTTGCTGAGTGTTACGAGTGCTCTTCGGCGAAGAGCCGGTCGAAGGCGTCGACGCGCCGGTCGGTGACCGTCGTGGGCGTCTCGAGGTGCACGGCGCCGCTGGGCACCAGGCCCGCGCCGCCGAAGCGCTCCATGACGCGCCACTGCGCGGCGACGTCCTCACCGCTGTGCTCCGGGGGCAGCTGCTCCCAGAAGTCGAAGCCGCCGACGGCCAGGAGGGCGTCGCGGCGGTAGAGGACGCACGCGCCCAGCCAGGCGACCCGGTACGCGCGCCAGGCGCCCTCCGGGACGTCGAGGCGGGCGGCGACGTGCGTGAGATTGGCCGCGTTGTGCAGCGGCCAGCGCTCGAACTCCGGGGTTCCGCGCCGCACCCGCTCGGGCTCCACGCGCTCCTCCCAGGTCTCGAACGACTCCGTCTCGTGCGGGCGCACGTCCTCGAGGTAGGACAGGCCCTGCACCGCGGAGCCGACGAAGCCGCAGTCGAGGCGCTCGAGGGCCTCGTGCAGCCGCGAGAGCGTGCCCGGCTCGAGCCACACGTCGTCGTCGAGGAAGAGGACGGCCGGGGCGGTGGCGAGGGAGAGGAGGTAGTGCCTCTGCTCCGCGAGCCCGCGCCGGGGCAGGTGCCGGCGCACCACCGGAGCCCGGCCCTGCGCCTCCAGCACGCGCAGCATCGCGAGGATCGTCGGGTCGCTCTCGGTGACCGCGTCGTCGGACTGGTCGCTGACGATCACGCGGAAGGGCGGGTCGTCCTGGGCGGCGAGTCCGGCGAGCGTGGCGGCGAGCTCGGCACGGCGGCCGACCGTCGGCACCAGCACGTCGATCAGCGGCTGCCGGGGAGCCTCGTGGACCCCCCAGCGCCCGGACCACCGGCGGCTGGTCACGGCGCGGCCGATCGGATGCGCTGGACCATCTCGGTCGTGGAGTGCTCCGAGACGTAGCCGACCGTGGTGACGACGCCCCCGTAGGAGCGGACGACGGCCGCCTCCGCGAGCATGTCGGGGTTGTAGTCCCCGCCCTTCACGTAGACGTCGGGCTGCACGCGCTCGAGCAGCGGGATGGGGGTGTCTCCGCCGAAGAGCGTCACGTAGTCGACGCAGCCCAGCTCGGCGATCACGCCCGCGCGGTCGCCCTCCGGGTTGATCGGCCGTCCCTCGCCCTTCAGCCGCCGGACGGAGTCGTCGTCGTTCACCGCGACCACGAGCACGTCGCCGAGCTCGCGGGCCTGGCGGAGGTAGGCGGTGTGGCCGCGGTGCAGGACGTCGAAGCAGCCGTTGGTGAACACCACGCGGCGACCGCGGCGCGACTGCTCCGCGAGGACCTCGACGAGGGCGTCCTCGCCGAGCACGACGGCGCCGGGAGCGGCGAGGGAGGCGAGCAGGTCGTCGCCCGAGCAGACGGAGGTGCCGGGGCGCTGCACGACCACGTCGGCGGCGGCCTGCGCCAGATCGACGGCGGTGGCCAGGGAGCGGCCGGCGGCGAGGGCGAGGGTGGCGGTCGCGGCGAAGGTGTCTCCGGCGCCGGACGCCTGCTTCTCCTCCGCGGGCTGAGCGAAGGTGCGGCTGACCGTGCCGTCGGCGTCGAGGGCGGTGGAGCCGTCCCGGTCGAGGGTGACCACGACGTGCCGGGCGCCCGAGCGGGCGCGCAGGTCGTCCGCCGCGTCGCGCACGGCGGCGGCCCGCTCCGTCCCGCGGCCGAGGGAGCCGCCGAGCAGCCGCTCCGCCTCCTTGGCGTTCGGGGTGACGAGGTCCGGCCGGGCGAAGGCCCAGTCGGCGAGCTCGTGCGCGTCGATCACGAGGAGGCCGGGGCGCCCGACGGCGAGCAGGCGCTCGACGGCCTCGCGGAGGATCCCCGAGCCGTAGTCGCAGACCAGGACGGCGTCGGCGCCCGCGGCGGCCTCGGCGGCGGCACCGGCGAGCAGGGCCAGCTCGTCGTCGGCCGGGTGGTGCGGGCCGGAGTCGACGCGCAGCATCACGCTGTCGCCGCCGACCACGCGGGTCTTGATCGTCGTCGCAGCGCCGGTGCGGACGACCCGGGAGGTGTCCAGGCCGGCCCGCTCGAGGGCGCGCACGAGCCGGTCGCCCTCGGAGTCGCGTCCGGCCACGCCGACCGTGCGGACGACGGCGCCCAGCGCGCGCAGGTTGGCGGCGGTGTTGGCGGCCCCGCCCGCGACGTCGACGACGTCCTCGAGCCGCAGGACCGGCGCGGGCGCCTCCCGCGTGACGCGCTCCGCCTCGCCGAGCCACCAGGAGTCGAGGATGAGGTCCCCGATCACGGCGACGACCGGTGGGCGCTCGTGGACGTGCGCCAGGAGGGCGCTCGCCCGCTGGAGCGCCGAGCCCTCGAGGCTCATCGCGCGCCTCCCGGCAGGACGGGCAGACCGAAGTGCACGACCGTGGTCGTGGTCATCTCGTCGAGCAGCTCCGGGCCGTAGCCGAAGCCGGAGCCGGATGCTCCGCGGGGCTGGGCGCTGCCGCCCGGCGCTCCTCCGAAGACGCCGTTGACCTTGACGGTGCCGACCGGCAGCGTCGCCGCGGCCCGATGGGCGTGCTCCATGTCGGCGGTGAGGATCGAGGCGGCCAGGCCGTAGGGGCTCGCGGCGGCCAGGTCCAGGCCCTCGTCGAAGGAGTCGACGACGCGGATCGGCGCGACGGGCCCGAAGGTCTCCTCCGTCATCACCAGCATCGACTCGGTGCAGTCGGCCAGGACGGTCGCGGGGTAGAAGGTGCCGTCCCCGGGAGTGCCGCCGGTGAGGGCGCGCGCGCCGCTGCCGAGCGCCTCCGTGACGTGCTCGTGGACGGCGTCGCGCATGCGGGCGTCGACGAGGCGGGGGAGCGGGCCCGCGCTCCAGCGGTCGGCCTCGGCGACCAGCGCCGCCGTGAACGCCTCGGCGATGTCGCGGTGCACGTAGATCCGCTCGACGGAGGTGCAGATCTGGCCGGCGTTGGCGAAGGCGCCCAGCGCGGCCTGCTCGGCGGCCCAGACCGGGTCGACGTCGCGGTCGACGACGAGCGCGTCGTTGCCGCCGTTCTCGAGGATCACGTGCGCGCCGGTGACGGCGGCGACCCGGGCGAGCGCGCGGCCGGTGGCGGTCGAGCCGACGTGGGCGAGGACGTCGACGCCCTCGGTGCGCGCCAGCTCGTCGCCGACCGCCCCGTCACCCTCGACCAGGGTCAGCACGCCCTCGGGCAGCGCCTCGGCGAGGATGCTCGTGAAGAGGGCGCCCGTGCCCGGGCTGCGCTCGCTCGGCTTGTGCACGACGACATCCCCGGAGACGATCGCGGCGCCCAGGAGGCCCGCGGCGACGGCGACCGGGTCGTTCCACGGAGTGAGGGCGAGCACGACACCGCGCGGGTGCGGCAGGGCCAGATCGACGTTGAGAGCCCCTCCGCGCAGGCTCCTCCCGCGGTGAAGCGGGCCGAGCTCGGCGTACTGGAGCAGCGTGTCGACACCGGCGCGCACGCCGCCCAGCGCGTCGCCGGCGGGCTTGCCCGTCTCCTGCGTGTTGAGGTCGGCGAGCTCCTGCTCGTGCTCGGCCACGCGGTGGGCGGCGGCACGGAGCAGGGCGCCGCGCTCGGCGGGCGCGGTGGCGGCCCACGCGGGGAACGCGGTCCGCGCGCGGCGGACGGCGTCGGCGGCGGTCGTGGCGGGGGTCGTGATGTCGATGGTCACGGTCACCTCTCGGTCGGGGGCGCCCGCGGAGTGGCGGACGCATCCGTCCGGTACCCGGGTGGTGCGCGCCTAGACACCCCGCCTCGGGAATCCGCCCCCGGATCGGCGACGAGGGCTCGCCGCCGATCCGGTTTCGGATCGGTCCCGGCGGGGAAGTGGAGGAGTGCACCGTCCCCGGAGCGGCGCCCGCGCGCCCTCCGCACCTGAGAGGAACCCGTCGTGGTCGCCATCGCCCCCCTCCGAGAGCCCTTCGCCGGAGTCGAGAGGATCGCCGTCCTGCGCGGCGGCGGACTCGGCGACCTGCTGTTCGCGCTGCCCGCCGTCGACGCCCTCGCGGCCGCCTACCCGGGAGCCGAGATCACCCTGCTCGGGACGCCCGCGCACCGGGTCCTGCTGACGGGCGTCGAGTCGCCGATCGCCGACGTCGAGATCCTGCCGGTGGCGCAGGGCGTCCGCGACGGAGAGGGGGAGGACCCCCGGGTCGTCGAGGACTTCACCGAGCGGATGCGCGCGCGCCGCTTCGACCTGGCCGTGCAGCTGCACGGCGGCGGGCGCTACTCCAACCCGTTCCTCCAGCGCCTCGGCGCGCGCCACACGGTCGGGTCGCGCACCGACGACGCCGCGGAGCTCGAGCGCACGATCCCCTACGTCTACTACCAGCACGAGATGCTGCGGGCGCTCGAGATCGTCGGGCTGGCAGGAGCGCCCGCGACACGCCTCGAGCCGGCGCTCGCCGTGGATCCGGAGCGGCGGGACCGCCTCGCCGCGGCGCTGCCCGCGGGCGGCCCGCTGGTGCTGATCCACCCCGGCGCGACCGATCCCCGCCGGCGCTGGCCCGCCGCCTCCTTCGCCGCCGTGGCGACGGAGCTGCTGGCGGACGGCGCGCGCGTGCTGGTGGTGGGCGACGCCTCGGACGTGCCCGCCGCCGACGAGATCGTCGCCGGAGCGCCGGGAGCGGTCTCCTGGGCGGGCGTCGTGGACCTCCCGGACCTCGCTCCGCTGCTCTCGCTCGCCGACCTCGTGCTCGGCAACGACTCCGGACCCCGCCATCTCGCCGCCGCGGTCGGCGCTCCGACGGTCGGGGTCTTCTGGGTGGGCAACGCGATCAACGCCGCGGCCCTCGGGCGGCAGCGCCATCGGGTGCAGCTGAGCTGGACCACGCACTGCCCGGTCTGCGGGCGCGACGCCACGCAGGTCGGCTGGACCGCTCCGCGCTGCGAGCACGACGTCACGTTCGTCGGCGATGTGCGCGTCGAGGCGGTGCTCGAGGACGTCCGCGGGGTGCTCGCCACCACCCGCTGAACCGCGAGACGCCACCTCGGTACGCGACGCGCCGGGGCGTGCGAACCGAGGCGGCGTCTCGCGGAGGGGGATCCGGGGCGCGCCCGGATCAGCGGATCACGGCCAGGACGGCTCCTCCTCGTGCGTGATGACGAGCTCGCGGACCTCGCAGCCGCGCGGCTGGCCGAGGACGAACATGACCGCGTTCGCCACGTTCTCCGGATCGTTCAGCAGCGCGTCCGGACCCGGCTTGTACTGCTCGTCGCGGTCGTCGAAGAAGCGCGTCTTCATGCCCGACGGGATCAGCGTGGTCACGCCGATCTCGCCCTTGGTCTCGGCCGCGAGCGCGCGGGTGAAGCCGAGCACGCCGAACTTCGAGGCGCAGTACGCGGTCGCGTCCGAGACGGCCTTGATCGCGAGCGAGGAGGCGACGGTGACGACGCGGCCGTGGGTCTCGGTGAGGAAGGGCAGGGCCGCCCGGACGACGGCCGCGGTGCCGAGGAGGTTGACGGAGATGACGCGCTCCCACTCCTCCGGCTCCACGTCCACGAGGCGGCCGCAGCGGTCGATGCCGGCCGCGGTCACGACGGCGTCGAGCCCGCCGTGCTCGCGGGCGATCTCGACGACCGCCTTCTCGGCCTCGCGGGTCTTCGCGACGTCGACCTGGTAGGCGGCGACGCCCTCCTTCACCGACGAGACGTCGCGGTCGAGCACGATCGGGGAGCCGCCGGCGGCGGCGACCGCGGCGGCGACGGCCGCACCGAGCCCGGAGGCTCCTCCGGTGATCAGGACGCGGCCGATGGGGGTGGGAGTGGTGCTCATGGTTTCCTTCCGGGGGTGGTCTGCGGGCCTCGTGGGCCGCGGGTCAGCCGACGCGCGCGAGCGCGGCGGCGAGATGGGTGGTCGAGCGGCCCGGGTGGTACGGCACGGTCAGGACCCGGCCGCCCCACTCCGCCACCGTCGCCGTCTCGGGGAGGGACTCGGCGGAGTAGTCGCCGCCCTTCACCCAGACGTCGGGGCGGATGCGGCGCAGCGCCTCGTCCGGCGTGTCCTCGCCGAAGACCAGCACGGCGTCGACGCACTCGAGCGCGAGCAGCAGGTCGACGCGGTCGTCCTCGGGGATGATCGGCCGCGCCGCGCCCTTGAGGCGCCGGACGGAGTCGTCCGAGTTGAGGCAGACGATCAGGCAGTCGCCGAGAGCCCGTGCTGCGGAGAGGGTGCGGGCGTGGCCGGCGTGGAGCAGGTCGAAGCAGCCGCCCGTCGCGACCACCGTTCCTCCTGCCGCGCGGACGGACTCGGCGACGCGCAGGGCGTCCACCCCGCCGCCGTGGAGGGGTGCGGGGTCGGCGGGAGCGGAGAGGGAGGCGACCCCTCCCGCGAGGAGGTAGGCGCCGGCCGCGGCGACCGCCGCCTGCACCGCCTCCGACGTGCTCGCGCCCTCGGCGAGGGCGACGGCGGCCGAGGCGGCGAACCGGTCGCCCGCGCCGCACGGGTCGGTGGGCGGCACGGCGACGGCCGGTGCGACGACCGGGACGCCGGCGCCGCGGGAGCGCAGCAGGGCGCCGGAGGATCCCATCGTCACGGTGACCGCACCGCAGCCCCAGCGCTCGAGGAGGGTGGTCGCGGCGGACTCGGCGCGCGTCACTCCGCGGCCGACGGCTCCCGAGAAGGCGGTGGCCTCGGCCAGGTTCGGGGTGGCGAGGGAGGTGGCGGCGACCGGCTGCGAGCCCCGCGGGTGCGGATCCCACACCAGCGGCACGGTGAGCGCGTCGAGCGCCGTGCGGAGCGACGGCTCCTCGGTCAGGCGGCGGCCGTAGTCGGCGACGATCACGGCGTCGGCGTCGGCGAGCGCGGCGAGCATGGCGTCGGTGACGCCGGGGACGGGCGGCGTCTCGCAGCCGCGGTCGATCCGCACGACCGCCTGACCGGAGGCGGCGACGCGGGTCTTCACCGGCGTCGGCGCTCCCGTGGGTCCGGCGACCAGGCGGACGCCGGACAGCTCGGCGCGCAGCTCCGCCACGTCCGGATCCGAGTCCTCGGCGAGCGCGGTCACCAGCGTCACCTCGTGCCCATCGCGGGCGAGCATCCGGGCGACGAGCCCGGCACCGCCGGCGCGGGCGCTGCGGGCCGACACGTCGACCACGGGGACGGGGGCGTCCGGGCTCAGCCGCTCGGCGGGTCCGGAGAGGTCGACGTCGAGCATCACGTCGCCGACGACGACGAGGCGCAGGCGGCTCACGCGGCGGCCGCCGTCCGTGCGCGGATCCGGTGCTCGAAGGCCCGGCAGAGCGCGTGCACGAGCACCAGCTGCGCCTCCTGCACATTGGAGCCGTGGCCCTCGAGGGCGATCGCCTCGTCGCAGAGCTCGGTGAGCGGGTTCGGCCCCTCGCCGGTCAGCGCCCACGACCGGGCGCCCGCCGCACGGGCGGCCTCCGCGGCGTGGAGGAGGTTCGCGCTGCGTCCGCTGGTGGAGAGCAGCACCACGACGTCCCCCGCCCGGGCGTGCGCGGTGACCTGGCGCGAGAACACGTGGTCGAAGCCGTAGTCGTTGCCGATCGCGGTCAGGCTCGACGTCTCGGCGTGCAGCGAGATGGCGGAGAAGGGGACGCGGTCGCCGTCGAAGCGGCCGACGAGCTCGGCGGTGAGGTGCTGCGCCTCGGCCGCGGAGCCGCCGTTGCCCGCGGCGAGCAGGCGCGCGCCGGAGTGCAGGCGGTCGGCGAGCTCGACGCCCCAGGCGGCGATCCTGTCGGAGTGGCGCTCCAGCTGCGCGACCGCGTCGAGCGCGCGCGCCATGTGGTCGTCGACGAGGCGCCGGCCGGCGTCGGCCGGGGTGTCCAGAACGGTGTCGATGGTCGCGGTGTCGATGGTCATCGTCGCGGAGCCGCCTTCCGGGTGGTGGGGGATGAGGGTGCGCTCGTGGCGCCGGTGAGGAGCGACTCGTCGCCGAGGCCGGCGAGGGTCGTGACGTAGGCGCGCTCGGTGTCGGCGGCGACGCGGTCCCAGGAGTAGCGGGACTCGACGCGCTCGCGGCCGGCGGCCCCGTAGGCGCCGGCGCGGTCGGGGTCCTCCAGCAGCGAGCCGAGGGCGGCGGCCAGGGCGACCGGGTCGCGCGGAGGCACGTGGACCCCGGTGACGTCCTCGACCACGGTGTCGATCAGGCCGCCGACGGAGGAGGCGACGACCGGCACGCCGCAGGCCATCGCCTCGAGCGGAGTGATGCCGAACGGCTCGTACCAGGGCGCGCAGACCACGACGTCGGCCGAGCGGAGCATCGCGGGCATCTCGGTCTGCGAGAGCTGGCCGACGAAGTCGACGCGGTCCGCGACGCCGAGGCTCTCGGCCACGCCGTGCAGCCGCTGGTACTCGGGGTCCGCCGTCAGCGCGTCGCCGGAGCCGGATCCCCCGACGACGACGAGCTCCGCGTCGTGGCCGGCCGCGACCAGGTGCGCGAGCGCCTCGATCGCGATGCCCATGCCCTTGCGCGGCACCAGGCGTCCGATGGTCATCAGCCGCGAGCCCTCGCCGCGGGGCGCGACCGGGCCCTCGACCGAGAACCGGTCGATGTCGACACCGCAGGGCACCACCGAGATGCGCGAGGTCGGCACGCCGAGCCCCTTGAGCTCGAAGGCCTCGTCCGAGCAGGTGGCGACGACGCCGTCGGCCTTCTGGCCCACTCCGGGCTCGAGCCAGGCGCGCTCCTCGGGGCTGGTGTCGAGCGCGCCCTGCTGGCGGCGCTTGACCACGCCCAGCGCGTGGAAGGTGTGGAGGACGGGCACGCGCCGACCCGTGGCTCGCTCCACCCGCTCGGAGGCGTCGAGCGCGGCGACCCCGGACATCCAGAAGTGGCTGTGCACGAGGTCCGGCCGCTCCTGCAGCCACTCCTCGGCGAGGTCGACGGCGAAGTCGCCCATGAAGGGCAGCAGCTCGTCCTTGGACACCCGGCGCGGCGGCCCGGCGTCGATGTGCACGACCTCGACTCCCGAGGTGAAGGGCACGCGCCGGGGCAGGGAGGGGTCGTCGCGGCGGGTGTAGACGACAACGCGGTGGCCGCGGCGGGCGAGCGCGTCGGCGAGCGCCGCCACGTGGACGTTCTGGCCGCCGGCATCGACGCCGCCGAGGGTCGCCAGCGGGCTCGCGTGCTCCGAGACCATGGCGATCGTGAGCGCGGGCGCGGCGGAGAGGTGCTGCTTCATCGGGTGCTCCCTTCCAGAGCGGGCTCCGGCGACCGGCGTCCGGGGAGGTCGGCGAGGACCTCGTCCCAGTCGCGGTGGAACCGGGCGAGGCCGTAGCGCGCGAGCGCGGCCTCGCGGGCGACGGCGCCGGCGCGGGCGGCGCGGTCCGGGTCCTCGATGAGCGCCCGGGCCGAGGCGACAAGGGAGTCAAGGTCGTTCGAGACCGCTCCGGCCTCGGGCGGGACGGCGCGCCCCGCCTCCGTCACGTCGAGCGCGACGACGGGCATCCCGAGGTGCATCGCCTCCAGCAGCGCGAGGCCGAGGGAGGTCCAGCGGAACGGGTGCAGGTAGACCCGGCGGCGGGCCAGGGCCGCGTGCATCGCCTGCGTGCGGACGTCGCCGAGGACCGTCACGTCCTCCAGACCCGGCAGCTCGGCGAGCCGGTCGGTCTTCATCCCGAAGACGTCCAGCGGAGCGACGGCGTCGAAGCGGGGGAGCAGGTCGGTCCCGGCGACCCGGCCCCGGCGGACGGGCTCGTTGACGACCACGCCGAAGTGCGGCAGCTCGCCGGTGTAAAGAGGGCCCGGGTCGTGGATCCCGTGCTCGATCACCGTCGTCCGAGTCGATCCGGTGTCCCACATCAGGGCGTTGAAGTGGGTGACGTGGACGATCAGCAGGTCGTCGCGGTCGGCGAGCGGGTGGCGGTTGTCCGGCACGTCCCCGCGGGGGGTGTTGTGCTCCACGTAGACGGCGGGCACGTCGCGGCCGAGGCGTCGCCCGAGCAGGCGCTCGGCCTCGGCGAGCTCCTCGGGCCTCTGGAGGAGGACCGCGTCGACGTCGGCGTCGTGCAGCTCCTCGGGGGCGATCTCGACGGCGCTCGGCCAGTCGCGGCCGCCGGTGCCCAGGCCCCAGCCGTCGCGGGCCGGAGTCGTGGGGAGCAGGTAGGTGTGGGCGCCGCGGACGAAGGCGTCCGCCCAGCCGCCGTGCACGTGCCAGAGCAGGATCCTCATGCGATGGCCTCTCTCGGGGAAGTCGTGGGTCGGAGTCGGAGGGCGGCGGCGACCGCCTCCTCGGCGCTCACCCCCGCGAGGCAGGGATGGCCGGGGACGGGGCACACGCGGGCGCGCGAGCCGGCGCAGGGCGCCTCCTGGTCGCCGAGCAGCGCGACCGGGACGCCGTAGGGCGCCCAGCGCACGGCCGGGACGACCGGCGCGAAGAGGCTGACCACGGGGGTGCCGACCGCGGCGGCGAGGTGCGCGGGGCCGGTGTTGCCGCAGATCACGACCTCGGCGCCGGCCAGCACCTCGGCGGCGCCGGGGAAGTCCGTCGCCCCGCCGAGGTCGATGCCGCGGGAGCCCGCGACCTCGGCCGTGAGGGAGCGCTCGCCCGGGCCGCCGGTGACGACGACGGCGAGGCCCGCGTCCGCCAGCAGCTCGACGGCGCGGGCCGCGTTCGCCGCGGGCCAGGCGCGGGCGGGGACGGCTGCCCCGGGGTGCACGACCGCGTAGGGGCCGATCCCCTCGAGAGCGGCGGGCAGCACGCCCTCGGGGCGCACGCGGAGCCGTCCGTCGTCGCCGGCGGGCAGCGCGAAGCCGGCCGCCGCCGCGATCGCGAGCGCGCGCTCCGGCTCCGGCTGGTCCTCCTCGAGGGTCTCGCCCGGGACGAGGCGCACATCGAGCAGGGCGCCCGCGAAGTCGACCGAGGCGCCCGTGATGCGGGCGACACCGGCGAGGCGGAGCAGCAGGGCCAGCGGAAGCGGCGACTGGTGGAAGGAGGTGAGGATCACGGCCTCGTCCGGCGCGAACTCCTCGACGATCGCGCGCAGCTCGTCGACGAGCTCGGCGTCGACGGGGCGGGAGGCGTCGCCGATCCACGGGCACCACCAGGTGCGGACGGAGGAGGGACCCGGCAGCAGCGCGGCCGCGGGCGCTCCCTGCGGACCGCTCAGCAGCAGCACCTCGGCGTCGGCCGCGATCGCGCGGACGGCGGGTCCGCACAGCAGGACGTCTCCCGCGCTGTCCAGGCGGGCGACGAGCACGCGGCGCCTCACTCGGCGTCCTCGTCGGGCTGCATCGCGAGCAGCAGCTCGACCGCCTCGAGGAGCGTCGCCGCCTGCAGCGGAGCGGCGTCCACCTCCTCGGCGCGGGTGACCGGAGTCGGCACCAGCACTCCCCGGGCGCCGGCCGCGGCGGCGGCGCCGACGTCGGCCCCGATGTCGCCGATCACGGCGAGGGACCGTGCCGGCAGTCCCAGCTGCTCGGCGGCGCCGAGAACCATGCCGGGCCGGGGCTTCCGGCAGGAGCAGTCGTCCTCCGGGCCGTGGGGGCAGAGCATCCACACGTCGAAGCCGCCGAAGAGCTCGTCCACGCGCCGGTTCACCGCGTCGGCCTGGCCGCGGTCGATGATCCCGCGGGCGATCCCGGACTGGTTGGTGACCACGCCCACGGCCAGCCCCGCCTCGCGCGCCCGCTCGACCGCGGCGAGGGCGGTGGGCATCGGGGAGACCTGCGCCGGGTCGCCGTTGTAGGGCACGTCGACCACGAGCGTCGCGTCGCGGTCGAAGAGGATCCCCCGCAGGCGCGGGGCCCTCGCGCGCTCGTCGGCGCTCCGGGAGGAGGAGTCGTTCACCTTCTCCTCGTACCCCTCGACCGGGGATGTAAACCCCCTTCCGGAGAAGTCGGTCCCTCCGGGCGCGTCGCTCGCATCTGCGGGCGGCGCGTCTGAGGTGCGCGCAGCGGGGTACGGGGACTCCGACAGAAAGGAGGCGCCGTGCGCGCTCTCACCGCCCCGGACGGGACTCCGGAGATCCTCGCGCTGCGCGCCCTCAAGCTCGGCGACCTGCTCGTCGCCGTCCCGGCGCTCAAGGCCCTGCGCCGCGGCTTCCCGGACCACCGGCTGATCATGGCGACCACGCCCTGGCTCGAGCCGATCGTCGACCTCGTCGAGGGCCTGGACGCGCTCGTGCCCACCCTCCGCGGACTCGACGACCCGCTGCCGATGGCCGCCGGCCGGGTCGAGCTCGGCGTGAACCTCCACGGCAACGGCCCGGAGTCGCGGCTGCGGCTGCGCGAGATCGCGCCCGAGCGCACGCTCGAGTTCCGCGTCCCGACGCTGGACCCGGGCGCGGGCCCGGAGGACCCGCGGCCGCTCTGGATCGACGGCGAGCTGGAGCGCGCCCGCTGGGCCCGCCTGGTGAACTCGATCGGTCTCGACGCCGACCCCGAGGACGTCGCGATCGCCGTCCCGGAGGAGCCCGCCTCGGCCCCCGGAGCCGCCGTCGTGCACATCGGGGCCTTCTACGGCTCGCGCGAGTGGCCGGAGGAGCGCTTCGCCGCGGTGACCCGCTCCCTCACCGCCGAGGGGCACCGCGTCGTCTACACCGGGGGCGCGAACGAGGCCGACCGCGCCCGCCGCGTCGCCGAGCTCGCCGGCACGGGCGAGGTGCTGGCGGGGGAGCTCGCGCTCAGCGGGTTCGCCGCGGTCGTCGCGGCCGCCGAGGTCGTGGTGACCGTCGACACCGGAGCCGCGCACCTCGCCTCCGCGTACGGCGTCCCCTCGGTCGTGATCTTCGGTCCGGCACCGCCCGAGGCCTGGGGCCCTCCGGCCTCGGGGCCGCACGTCGTGCTGACCGACGCCTCCCTCCGCCGCGGCGACGTCTTCTCCGCCGAGCCGGACCCGGCGCTGCTCGCGGTCCAGGTCGACGACGTCCTCGCCGCCCTCTCGTCGCTCCCGTCGCGTGCCGAGGGCCACCTCAGGCGGACTTCAGCCGCGTCGCCGGTCGGACCGGAGTGACCGTGGCCACGCGGGCCCGGGGAGCGCGAGGCTGATGGCTGCGCGAGGGGGCGCCGAGCCGGTCGGCGAGCTGCGCGAGGATCCGCCGCTGCAGGCGCGAGACCTGCATCTGCGTCGTCCCCAGCGCGTCGGCGATCTGCTGCTGGGTCCGCTCCTCGACGAAGCGCATGCGCAGGAGCTCGCGCTGGCCCTCCTCGAGCTCGGCGAGGGCCTCGGCGAGCCCGTGCCGCCGGTCGATCTCGAGCAGCCGCTCGTCCTCGCCGCCGAGGGTGTCGCCCAGGCCGACGCCGCCCTCGCCCACGGTCTCGTCGAGGGAGAGCGGATGCCCCGCGAGGCGCGCGTCGGCCACCTCCGTCGCGTCCACTCCGAGGCGGCGGGCGATCTCCTGGTCGGTGGGGTGACGGCCGAGCTCCTGCGCGAGCTCGTCGGCGACGACGGCGGAGCGGCGGTGCAGCTCCTGCACGCCGCGCGGCGGCCGGATCATCCAGCCGAGGTCGCGGAGGTGGCGCTTGAGCTCGCCGGTGATCGTGGGGACGGCGAACGCGGCGAAGCTGTCGCCGCGCTCGGGAGTGAAGCGGCGGGCGGCCTTCACGAGGCCCACGTAGGCGACCTGGCGCAGATCCGCCCAGTCGCCTCCGCTCCGGGAGACCCGGCGGGCCATGGCCTCGGCCAGGCCCAGGTGGTCGAGCACGATGCGCTCGCGGATGCGCGCGCCCTCGGCGGCCTCCGCGCTCACCGCGGCCTGGAAGAGCGAGAGCGTGCGGGCGTCCTTCTCCTCCCGTGCCGCCTCGGTGAGGGCGCTCGGGCGGTCGGTGCGGGGGTCGAGATCGATCGTGCTCATCAGTGCTCCTTCCGGGCACGCTCGCGCGGAGGCCCGGCGCGGCCTGCGGTGCGGCGCTCGGGCCCTCTCGACGAGAGGCCCGGGGTCAGCGCACCACTGCTCCTGCTCGCTCGGGGAGTCCGTTGACTCGGAGCAGTGCTGTCCGGTAGAAGCAGTCGCCGCGAGGCGCGCACCGTGCCCGGGGCGGAGGCGCCACGGCCCCCGCGATCCCGGGCGCCGCACCGGCTCCCGCCGGTAGGATCGGCCTCGTATGTCTGAGCTCACCCCGCCCCAGGAAAGCGCGCCGGACGCGCACCCGTTCACGACCGCGACCGGGAGCGACGTCCGCGTCCGCTTCTGCCCCTCGCCGACCGGGACCCCGCACGTCGGCCTCATCCGCACCGCCCTGTTCAACTGGGCGTACGCGCGCCACACCGGCGGCACGTTCGTCTTCCGCATCGAGGACACGGACGCCGCCCGCGACAGCGAGGAGAGCGTGGAGCAGATCCTCGACGCGCTGCGCTGGCTGAAGCTCGACTGGGACGAGGGCGTCGGAGTCGGCGGCCCGCACGGCCCGTACCGGCAGTCCGAGCGCACCGATGTCTACCTCGACGTGATCGCGCGCCTGACGGCCTCGGGGCACCTCTACGAGAGCTACTCCACGGCCGAGGAGATCGACGCGCGCAACGAGGCGGCCGGCCGCGCGAAGCAGCACGGGTACGACAACCACGACCGCGATCTCACCGAGGAGGAGCGCGCCGCCTTCCGCGCCGAGGGCCGCGCCCCGGCGCTGCGCCTGCGCGTGCCGGACGCCGACCTGTCCTTCGACGACCTGGTCCGCGGCCCGATCACGTTCCCCGCCGGCTCCTTCAGCGACTTCGTCGTGGTGCGCCCCAACGGCCAGCCGCTCTACACGCTGGTGAACCCGGTCGACGACGCGATCATGCAGATCACCCACGTGCTGCGCGGCGAGGACATCCTCCCCTCGACCGCCCGGCAGATCGCGCTGTACCACGCGCTGATCGACATCGGAGTGACGACCTTCGTCCCGCGCTTCGGGCACCTCCCCTACGTGATGGGCGACGGCAGCAAGAAGCTCTCCAAGCGCGACCCGTCCTCGAACCTCTTCCACCACCGCGACCGCGGCTTCATCCCGGAGGGCCTGGTCAACTACCTCGCCCTGCTCGGCTGGTCGCTCACGCACGATCGCGACGTCTTCTCGATCGACGAGATGGTCGCCGCCTTCGACGTCGCCGACGTGAACCCCAATCCGGCCCGCTTCGACCTCAAGAAGGCCGAGTCGATCAACGGCGACCACATCCGCCTCCTGGCCGTCGACGACTTCACCGAGCGGACGATCCCGTACCTCGTGGCGGCCGGAGTGCTCGCGGGCGAGCCGACCGCCGAGCAGCGCGCGGTGCTCGACGCCGCCGCGCCCCTCGTGCAGGAGCGGATCGGCCTGCTCGGGGAGGCCCCCGGCATGCTCGGGTTCCTCTTCACCGCCTCCGAGGCGCTCGAGTACGACGAGGACGCGCTGAAGGGCCTGCCCGCGAACGCCGGCGAGGTGCTCGCCGCCTCGATCGGCGCCCTCGAGCTCGTCCCCGCGTCCGAGTGGCTGACGGCCTCGATCCAGGAGGCGCTCGCCTCCGCGCTGATCGAGGGCCTCGGCCTCAAGCCCCGCATCGCCTACGGGCCGCTGCGCACCGCGGTCTCCGGACGCCGCGTCTCGCCGCCGCTGTTCGAATCGATGGAGATCCTCGGCAAGCAGGAGTCGATCGCCCGCCTCGACCGCCTGGGCGCTCACCTCGGCGCCTCCCGGCAGGCCTGACCGTGGCGGAGACGGTCGGCGGACGATACGACGTCGTCGTGATCGGCGGGGGCCCCGCCGGGCTCTCCACCGCGCTCAACCTCGTCCGGGCGCGCCGGAGCGTGCTGCTGCTCGACAGCAACCGCCCGCGGAACGCTGCGACCCTGCACTCGCACGGGTTCCTCACCCGCGACGGCATCTCGCCGCTCGAGCTGCGCCGCCTCGGCCGCGAGGAGTTCGAGCGCTACGAGGCCGCCGAGGTGCACAACGCCCTGGTGACCTCGGTCGAGCGCTCCGGCGGCGAGTTCGTGGTCGGCGCGCGCGGCGTGCGCGGCAGCGCGGACCGCTCCGTCGTCGCCACCGCCGTCGTGGTCGCCGCGGGGCTCCTCGAGACGCCGCCCGCGCTCCCGAGCCTGCGCGCCTACTACGGCACCGCCGTGCACAGCTGCATGGAGTGCGACGGCTACGAGAAGGCGGGGGAGGCGCTCGCCCTGATCGGCGAGACCGACGACCTCGCGGAGCGGGCCATGCTCCTCTCGCAGTGGTCGACCGACCTGATCGTCTTCACCAACGGCGTCGGGACGGTGAGCGACGCCGACGAGTCGCTGCTCGCCTCCATCGGCATCCGGGTCGACCGGCGCCCGGTCGCCGACCTCGCCGGGGAGCGCGCCGAGATGACCGGCGTCCGCCTCGTCGACGGCGACGTCGTCCCGCGCACCGGGGCGTTCGTCCGCCCCGTCTGGACGCCCGCGCTGGACTACCTGGACGCGGCCGGCCCCGACCGCGACGCCGACGGCTTCCTCCGCGTCGACGCCGGTGGCCGCACGTCCGTCCCCGGCCTCTACGCAGCCGGCGAGGTCACCCCTCCCGGCCCGCAGCAGCTGATCGTCGCCGCCGGATCGGGCGCCCAGGTCGCCTCCGCGATCAACCGCGACCTCGTCCGCGCCCGCCTCGGCGAGGCCGCCCCGGAGTCCGAGGGCAGCGTCGTCCGCGGCTCGATTTGAGCGGGATGCCCGCGTAGGGTACTGTCGTCTCTCGGCGCTCGGGTCTCGATCTGGTCGCCGCCTGGTCCCGGGATCACCTCCGGATGACCATTGGGGTATGGTGTAATTGGCAACACGGCTGATTCTGGTTCAGTTGTTCTTGGTTCGAGTCCAGGTACCCCAGCACTGATCTCCTCTGCGGCACTCCGCGCGACGCCCTCGTTCGTGGCGTCCTCCTCCGGGCCCGCCCCCTCGTGATCCGCTCTCGGCGGCGTCCGCAGTATCCCCCCTCCGGCCGACGCGGCCGTCCGAGGCGCTGTGACACGATGGAACCTGTACGTCTCTCAGGTACCCGCGTCGCGCGGGTCGGACGAAAGGTCGCCCGCCCATGGAACCGGATCTCCTCTGGATCGTCCTCGCCGGAGTCGCCGTCGGCGCACTCCTGCTGATCGCCCTCATCGGCTTCTTCCTCTTCCGCGCCTGGTACCAGGTGCCGCAGGCCGACGAGGCGATCGTGATCGTCGGGAAGAAGCAGAAGGGCGAGGACGGCCTCACCTCGAACATGACCGTCATCACCGGCGGCGGCGCGTTCGTGAACAAGCTGACCCAGCGGTCCGACCGCATCTCGCTGCGCTCCCGCCAGATCAAGATGGAGCCGGTCGCGCAGACCAAGAACGGCGTGACCATCCACCTCGCGGGCGTCGCCCTGGTCAAGATCGGGTCCACGGCCGACCAGGTCCGCGCCGCCGCCGAGCGCTTCGCGTCGCAGGACCAGTCCATCGACGTCTTCACGACCGAGCAGCTCGAGGGCGCCCTCCGCGGCGTCGTCGCGAAGCTCAGCGTCGAGGAGGTCATGCAGGACCGGCAGAAGCTGGGAGACGAGATCGCCGAGGGCATCAAGGGCGACCTGCTCGCCCAGGGCCTCGTCCTCGACTCCTTCGCCATCCAGGGCGTCACCGACCGCAACGGCTACATCGAGGCGCTCGGAGCGCAGGAGATCGAGCGCGTCCGCCGCGAGGCCGACGTCGCGCGGATCAACGCGGCCCGCGAGGTCAAGGCTCGCCAGCTGGCCACGGACGAGGCGAACCTGATCGAGCAGACCGCCTACGACAAGAACACCGCCGCCGCGAAGTCCGAGGTCGGCCGCGCCAACGCCGAGGCCGAGCAGGCCGAGAACCTGGCCCGCGCCGAGCGCGAGCAGGCCGTCCTCGTGCAGCGCGCCGAGAACCGGCAGGCCGAGCTCGACGCCGACGTCAAGCGCGTCGCGGACGCCGAGAAGTACCGCCGTCAGACCGAGGCCGACGCCGACGCCTACGGACGCGAGAAGAAGGCCGAGACGGACCGCCAGGTCGCGCAGCAGGTCTCGGACGCCGAGGCGTACGCCGTCCAGCGCCAGGCAGAGGCGCGCCAGGCGTCCGCCGCCGCCGAGGCCGCCGCCGTGAGCGCCCGCGCCGAGGCCGAGGCCCACGCACTGCGGGCCAAGGCGGGCGCCGAGGCCGAGGCGCTGCGCGCGAACGCGACCGCCGAGGCGGAGGCCATCCGCGCGAAGGGCGAGGCGAGCGCGGCGGCCATCGCGGCCGAGGCGGAGGCGCTCCGCGAGAATCAGGAGGCGATCCTGGGTCGCGAGCTCATCGGGCAGCTGCCCTCGCTCATGGCCGAGTTCGCGAAGGGCTACCAGAACGTCGGCTCGGTGACGCTGATCGGCGGCGACACCGCCGGCACCCACATCGCGCGCGAGCAGGCGGCGGGTCTCGCCGCGACGTTCGACAGCGTCAGGTCGGCGACCGGCGTCGACCTCGGCGCGATCCTCCAGGGCCAGGCCTTCGGCCGGGGGATGGCGACCGGCGGCACCGTCGTTCCGACCGGCGCGTCGGTGGCGACGGGATCGAGTGACGCCCCGCGTCCGTCCGGCACCGGCGACCCGACCGCCGTCGCCTCCACGAGCTGACCGCAGGGTCCCGCCGATCCCCGGCGGTTCCACCACTGCCGCCGCCGTGCTCGTCGGTGGGCGCCCGTCGGCGTCCGCCCTCGAGCACGGCGTGCGGCGTTCTACGCGACCGGGTCGTGCCCCTGCCCGGCGTCGAGCGGCCCCGCTCAGACCAGCGGCTTGCGCATCTGCAGGGACGTCGTCTCGTAGCCGAGCGACTCGTACAGAGCCCGCGCGGCGGTGTTGAAGCCGAACACGTTCAGCGCGAGGGCGGAGCCGCCCTGGGAGCGGACGTGCGACTCCGCGAGCAGCATCGCCGCCCGGCCGAGGCCGCGGCCGCGCGCGGCGGCGTCGATCTGCACGTCCCAGACGTACCCGACGCCCTCGAGTCCGCTCGGGTGCGGGCCGAGCCAGAGCGACCCGACCGCGCGGCCGTCCTCGGAGACGAGGAGCACGTCGTGCCCGGCGGCGGGGGAGCCGCCCGGGAAGTACTTCTCGTACGAGGCGTCGGCGTTGCGGGTCGCGGCCGCCTCGTCGTCGCCCGCCCGCATCCGGTCCTCGATGTACGCCGAGCGCTGGACCCGCATCCAGGTGGCGAGAGCAACGGGGGGCATCGGCTCGAGCGTGACGGTCATCCCCTCACGATCCCACTCCTCACCGCCCCCCGCGATCGATCCGTCGCGAACGGCCCGCACGAGATCCGCGGACGGGCCGCTCGCGACGGATCGCCGCCGGCCCGGATCAGTCCGGGGTCCGCTCCGCGTGCTTCCGCTTCCCCAGGCGGGTGGCGAGGAACAGCAGCGTCCCCACGACCACGTAGCCCGCTGTCGCCAGCCAGACCACGCCCGTCTGCTGCGTCAGCAGCACCACGCTCGCGATGGTCGCGAGCACCGGCACCACGCGCGGCACGGAGTAGTGGGCGTGGTCGACGCGGTCCTTCTTCAGCACCAGCACCGAGACGTTCGCCGCGATGAACACCAGCAGGAGCAGCAGCACCGTCGTCTCGGCGAGAGTGCCGACGTCGCCGATGAGGCTGAGCAGCATCGTGACTCCGCCGACGACCACGATCGACACCCACGGCGTGCGGCGGCCCGGCAGCACCTTCCCGAAGGCGCTCGGCAGCAGCCCGGAGGTGGCGAGCCCGAAGCCGACCCGCGACGCCATCACCATGAACAGCAGAGCGCCGTTCGCGATGGCGACGAGCGCGATCAGGCCGAACAGCCACGGCGGCACCGCCACTCCGCTCGCCGCGACCACGTCCAGCAGGGGGCCGCTGGAGGCCGCGAGCTCGTCGTTCGGCAGCACGATCACGGCGCCGAGCGCGATCAGGAGGTAGACCACGGCGGCGGTGATCAGCGCACCGAAGAGGGCCCGCGGGTAGACCTTCGAGGGGTTCCGCACCTCCTCGGCCATGTTCGCCGCGGCCTCGAAGCCGAGGAACGAGAAGAAGGCGACGATCGAGGCGGCGAACGCCCCCTGCAGCGGAGCGACGTCGGGGTTGAACTCGAGCACGCGGGAGGCGTCGCCGTCGCCGGAGCCGAAGAAGACCGCGGCGCAGACGATGACGATGACCAGTCCGCTCACCTCGATCACCGAGGCGACCAGGTTCGCGGTCAGCGACTCCTTCACCCCGCGCAGGTTCACCAGGGTGAGGATCGCGATGAAGACGATCGCGGTGGGGATCGGCGGCACGTCCAGCAGAGCCCCGAGGTAGTCGCCGGCGAACGCGTTCGCCAGGGAGGCCGCCGTCGTGATGCCGGACGCCATCATCAGGAAGCCGATCAGGAACGAGAGGTACGGCTTCCCGAACGCGCGGTCCACGTAGCGCGCCGCCCCTCCGGCGTGCGGGTACTTGGTGATCAGCTCGGCGTACGTGCCCGCCGTGAGCAGGGCGACGACCAGCGCGATCAGCAGCGGCAGCCAGATCACGCCGCCCACGTCCTCGGCCATCGTGCCGACCAGGGTGTAGATGCCGGCGCCGAGTGTGTCGCCCACGATGAAGGCGAACAGCAGCGGCCCGGTGATCACCCGCTTGAGCGACGCCTTCCCGGGAGCGGTCTCGGCGGTGTCCGTCGTGTCGGTCATCCGGACACTCCACCGAAGCGGAGGGTCCGAGCGCAAGCCTCGCCGCCCGATCGCTGCGAGATTTCTCATCATCGCGACCCGTGTGGCAGGGGCCCGGGCGGCGAGGACTCCCACAGCGCGCGGATCCCGGGACTCGGGCGATCGGCCGCATCAGAGGGAGCGGACCCGGTGCGCACAGGGTGAACAGGGGGCGACCGCGCGTGCCGCCGCGCGCCCGCACTGGGTAGGCTGGAGCGCTTCGTCGTGAGTGGAGCGGTCGCGGAGGAATCATGGGCAAGAAGCGCAACCAGGGACGATCCGGAGGCGGTCAGAGCGGGTCCGGCGGTCAGGGCGGCGGCCGCACGGCCGAGACCGCGCTGATGGTGCGGTTCCGCAGCTGGTACCGCTCGCACCTCGCCGAGGTGGGCATGCAGCACGAGCACCTCGAGGCCGACGAGGCCGTCGAGGTGCTGACCGACCTCTTCGCGATGACCCGCGACCTGCGCCCGCGCGGCTCCTTCGCCCAGCCCGACGCCGAGCTGCTCGAGGCCGTCTTCGACCAGATCGAGGCAGACCTGTCGGGGGAGGAGAGCGAGGCCGACCTCGACGACACCCTCTTCACCGTCGCCGAGGTCGTCGAGCAC
>NZ_PSUZ01000008.1:0-133175 GCF_002932095.1 Rathayibacter sp. AY1G1 | reverse complement strand
CGAGCGTAGCGCCAGAGCGCCTACCCTGTCCCCGTGCTCACGATCGGTGTCGACCTCGCTGCGGAGCCGGTGCGCACCGCTCTCGCCGACCCCGAGCCGCCGCGTCCGCGCCCTCGCCGTCGGAGCCGCGCTCGCCCTCGCCGCCGCGCTGCTCCCGGCGCAGGCCGCCGCCGCCGCCACTCCCGCCACCCTCTCGGTGCTGAGCCTCGGCGACTCCATCACCCAGGCCTACGGGACCTGCGGCTCCTTCGCGGACTGCCCCCGCAACAACTGGTCCACCGGCACCAGCTCCTCGGTGAACTCCTTCGCCTCGCGCCTGCGGACCGCGCTCCCCGGCACCACCGTCACGACCGCGAACTTCGCCACCACCGGCGACGTCGTCGCGCAGGTCCCCTCGCGGATCGACGCCGCGGTCGCCGCCGGCGTGCGGCCGGACGTCGTCACCCTGCTCATCGGCGGCAACGACCTCTGCTCGCCCGACAACAGCGTCGCCTCCGACGGCTACACGATGACCCCGGCGAGCACGTTCCGCACCGGAGCCTCCGCCGCGATCACGAAGATCCGCACCACGTGGCCCTCCGCCCGCATCGTCCTCTCGTCGATGCCGAACGTGGCCTCCGAGTGGTCGGTCGTCAAGACCGGAGTCGGCGCGCTCGTCTGGGCGGGCGGCGACCTCTGCCGGACCACGCGCGGCGTCAGCTCCACCGGCCGCAGGCTCAGCAGCACCGCCGCGGCCGCCTCCGCCGCTGCCGCGAAGACGCGGACGACGCAGTACAACACCGCGCTGCAGACGGCGTGCAGCGCCGCCGGTCAGCTCTGCGACTGGGACGGAGGAGCGCTCACCGCGACCCCCGTCACCAAGGGCCTGATCGGGACCACCGACTACTTCCACCCGAGCGTCGCGGGTCAGGCGAAGATCGCCTCGATCCAGTGGGCGGCGTCGAACTTCTCGAAGTAGCGGCCTCCGGAGCGGCCGCTCACGCGTCGAGCGGCCGCTCCCCCTCGCGGCGGCGACGCTGCTCCTCCGCGAGCCGCGCGTAGTGCGCCTCCTCGCGCTCGAGGTCGGCGAGCTGCTCCTCGGTGCTCTTCGGAGCGGGCCGCACCACCACCGTCGGCGGCGCCTGCGTCCGGCGGCGGGGCACTCGGCCGCCCGGCACGAAGGATCCGCCGTCGCCGCGCTTCCAGTCGTGCCCGAGCAGGAACCACAGCGAGACGCCGATGAGCGGGAGGAAGAAGATCAGCAGGATCCACACGATCTTGGGCAGGTTCTTGATGACGTTGTCCGGCTGCCGTACGACGTCGACCAGCGCGAGCACGGTCAGGACGATGATCACCAGCGAGAAGACGAACCCCATGCAGTCGAGGGTACGACGCCGAGGGCGCCCCGTCGCCGCTGTGCCGGCCGGCGTCCGGTCCGTGTGCGGTCCAGGAGCGGCTCCGACGGATCCGCCCCGTGCCTCCGCGCTGTTCGGCGCCGATCCCGGGCACACGCCTGCTCCCCACGAACGCGTGCCACCATCGGACGATGACCGAGACGCCGCCCGCCCCCGCCTCGACGCCGGCGAGGAAGCGCCTGACCGCCGCGCGTCTCGCCCTGCTCGCCGGCCTCGCCCTCGCCGTCGCCGGACTCGCGGCCCTCGCGCTCGTACCGCTGCATTACGCGAACATCGACCGTCAGGGCTTCGACGACGTCTGCAGCGTCAGCCTGGGCGGCGTCCCACCCGAGGCAGGCGACCTGGTCCGCGGCTTCTGGTCGTGGTGGCCGCTGGGCGCGGCCTGCGAATGGACGCTGCTCGACGGCACGACGGTGGTCGACCTCCCCGACTGGTCGACGACCGCCGTCGCGATCGTGGGGGCCGTGCTGCTCGTCGTCGGCGCGGCACTCGCGATCGCGTCGCCGCTCCTCCGCCGGCGCGCTCCGGTCCCGTCCGTCTAGCGGTCGAAGAGGTTCCCGAGGTCGCCGAGCCCCGGCAGCTGGAAGTCGGAGCCGAACTCCGACACCTGCTCCCCCAGCCCGGACACGTGCTCACCCGCACCGGAGACGAACTCTCCCGCGCCGCCCGTGATGTCACCGAAGTCGCCCAGATCGCCGAACCCGCCGGCGAGGTTCTCGAAGTCCACGCCGAGGCCGGACGCCTGCGCGAGCAGCGGACCGGCGACGCTGCTGATCACGGCGCCGCCCGCGACCGCCGCGAGCAGTCCGCCCGCCGCGCCGAGCCCGATGCCCGCCGCCGCTCCGACGCCAGCACCCGCGAGGGCGCCGCGGGTCCCCGGCTTCGAGAACATCTTCTTGAGGAACCCCGGGTCGTTCGCCTCGCCGCGCGTCGCCGCGCGCGCCAGGTCGTCCGGGGCTGAGGACCGCGGCTGCTCGTTCGCGGGCAGCTCGTCGCGGAGCCGCGCCTCGACCTGGGCGCGCTGCGCCGGCGACAGCTTCGCGAACGCTTCGCGGTGCACCTGCTCGAGCTGCTCCGGGTCGGCGGTGCGGAGGAGGTAGTCGTAGCGCGCGATCGCCGCGCGGTCCTCCTGCGTGACCACCGGCTGCTGCCCGGGCCGGGCGTCCTGCGGGCGCGCGGAGGGTCGCTCCGGCGAGCCGTACTGCTGAGGCGGCTGGGCCTGCCCGCTCCGCGAGTCGCCCGTCACCTTGTCGGCGGCGGAGCGCACGAGCTCGCGCCAATCGGTCGTCCCGCTCGAGGACGAGCCCGAGCCACTCTTCGAATCGAGCGCCTTCGACGCCATGCCGAGAACGCGCTTGAACATGCTCACAGAGAACCTTCCGTCGAGTACCAGCCTCGATCATGGCGGCGCCGCCTGAGCGAAGGCCCGCGAGACGCCCTCAGAAGGCCGTGAGCGGTCGGGCGAAGGCCGTCCGGAGTCTTTCCCGGAGGGCGTCGTCGCAGACGTACACGTACGTGCCGAGCATCCCGCGGGTCAGCAGCACCGCGTAGATGTTGACGATGTACTGCAGGAGCTCGTCGTCCGTGTAGTCGCGGCCCATCCGTCCCGGGTTGTTCTCCTTGCCCTTCTTATCGTGGTAATCCGAGCGGGAGACCCTCAGCCGGCCCTTCTCGCTGTCCCACCTCAGGTCCGGGCCGATGACCACGCCCGCGTAGTTCAGGTCGTACCCCTGCACGGTGTGGATCGAGCCCATCTCATCGGCGGAGCCGGGCGACGCGATCCAGTCGACCTGCGTGCTGTTCCAGCGGAGCCGCTCTCCCTGGATCTCGATGTCGGCGGCTGACGGATCCTTCCGCGACGTCCAGCGCCACGCGTAGCCGGCGACCAGCCGCGCCAGACCGGTCTCCTCCTCCCGCTGCCGCAGGTCGCGCCGCAGGGCTCCGAAGTCGTCATAGAAGCGGAGGTCGTACTCCCCGAGGTCCGGTCGCCGGGGGAGGTCTGCTGCCGTCGGATCGAGGACGGCGCGCACCCAGCCGACGTAGTCCGTTCCGGCGCGCACTCGCATCTGCGAGGTCAGACGGTGCAGGCGGCCGTCCTCCTGAGCGGATCGAATCAACGCGTCGATCGCGGGCCGCGGAAGGTCTGCCGGTCGGACCGACTGCGCCGCGTCGAGAAGGAGGATCTGGTGATCGCTCTTCGCGCGGATCCAGTCGAGCTGAGTCCGGGCGTGATCGTCGGAGCCGAACAGCGCAGTGGTGATGTCCGTGAACTTCTTGTTGAGGGAGCCCGACGGCTGGTTGGCCCGCTGGTTGAGGCGGTGCGACTCGTCGACGACGAGGAGGTCCCAGCGTCCCGGGTCCTCGCCGACCTGGAAGGGAGTGAGCACCATCTTCTCGTCGAGCCCTGTGGTCTTGGCGAAGACCTTCTTGATCGAGGAGCGCAGAGACTGCTGCGGCACGACGATCCCGATGCGCAGCCCGCGCAGCAGTTCGCGGGTGTCGGCGAAGAAGAAGTCCGAGAAGACGGAGTCGCCCTCGACGAGGTCGTCCAGCCGGTCCTCGCCGGGAGCCTCCTCGGCTCTGTCGATCCTCTCCGCGAACAGCCGGACGTCCGCGAGGAGCTTGAGGAGGTAGACGGCGACGATCGTCTTGCCCGTCCCCGGCTCCCCCTGAACGATCGACGTGGACTGTGTCTGCTTCCCGAGGTCCTCGACGAGCGCGTCGACGATTCCGACGACCGCCGCCGCCTGCTCGGAGGTGAGCGTCTTGAAGGGCGACAGTTTGAAGAGGTCGCTGTTCTCGATCTCGGCGATGCTCCGCGTGAACAGGCCTTCCAGGCGCAGCTGCTCGAAGATCTCGGCGAAACGGTCCTGGTACGCCGCCCGGTCGTAGTAGTCGGAGTCGACGATCCCCTCGTTGCGATTGAGGACAGCGAATCGACCTTCCGCGAAGAGCAGCTTGATCAGGAAGGACTCGAGATCGAGGCAGACCGACTTGTTGAACCTCGGATCGACGATCACGCGCGCCGTCTGGAGGTCGACCTTGTCGACCGAGCCCAGGTGCTGCCGCAGCCGGCTCGCCGCGCTTCTCGTCTCTCCGACGTAGACCCGCGGGAGCCGCCTCGCGCGGCGCTTGCCCTCGTCCAGGACGTAGACGACCGGCCAGTTCGAGCGGCGGTCGTCCGTCATCGCCCAGACCTTGACGGACGGCCCGTCGAAGACGATCCGCTCGATGTCAGAGGGCGTCATACCGGGCGCTGCTTCCCCGAGCCTTGTCCACCGGGTACTTCTCGCGCGTCCGCACGAGCTTCGACCGCACCAGGTCCTCGGGGTCGGCGCCGATCCTGTCCACGAGCAGCAGGCAATAGGTGAGGACGTCCGCCAGCTCGGAACGGACGGCATCCCGGTCGGCGTCGGGGCCCCACTGGAAGCATTCGAGCAGTTCCCCCGCCTCGATGGCGATGCTCTTCGCCAGGTTCTCCTCCGAGTGGAACTGCGCCCACTCCCGCTCGGCGACGAACGCGGCGAGCTCGTCGCGCAACTCACGTGAAGTCATGGAGCGACGCTAGCGCAGGCCCTGCTTCCCGACACGGGCGGCCAGAAGGACCGGCGGCCCGGGGCACCGAAGCTGCCGCACGCAGGACCAGCCACTATCAGGACCGTTCGCCCGGCGTGCGTCGACCGCGGAGTGCGCCAGCGCTTACGGCGGGGCGCTCGACCACGTGAAGAGGCTCTTCGATCAAGTCTTCCTCGCGCGTGTTCTCGTTCATGCGGACGAGACCATCACCGTCGAGTTGAACGAGCCGTTCGCCACGATCGCCTCGACCGCGGTTCAGCTCGCAGCACACGAAGAAGGCACCACTCGAAAGAGTGGTGCTCGGACCCTCACCAGCTTCCTGGAGGCCGAGATCGGCGCCGTTCCGGCGTTTTCTCCGGCAAGGGTTTTAGTAACGACACGGTGGTGCACCTATCTGCAACTGATCAAAAAAGATGGGAGCGCGCGCTGGTGACCGCCAGGACTGGAATGAACAGGGGTGAGGAGCCAGAACCGGCCGCTCCCCCGGTCGGCGTGCAGGCTCTCCGTCAGCGCCAGGTGCGGCTGTGCGAGGAGCAGAAGGCCAAGCTGGCCGCTGAGTATGAAGCCGGTGGGAACATCCGCCAGCTCGCCTCGTTGTGGGGCGTGAGCCGTGAAGCAGTGCGCTCAGCACTCAAGCAGCAGCACATTCCGGTGCGTCAGGTTGTACTGACGGAGAAGCAGCTGCAGGATGTGGCGTCGCTGAAGACGCGGGGCTGGTCGCTGAACCAGCTGGGTGCGCTCTACGGCGTCGACCCGAAGACGATGAAGGCGAGGCTCCAGGCTCGAGCGTGAGAATCTGAGTACAGTAAGCGGCACCACAGGGTTCAGGCAGGGCTCAACAGAACTACGTCTCGTCGATCTGCTGCGCGACCGAAGGAGCTGCACTCGCGTGAGGGCATCTCCGCCGCTTCTAGATTACGCAGTCCGCATCGAAGACCGAGACGCCTGTCGGCGCTGCTTTACCGAGGAACGGTCTACCAGCGCCGCGCTCCCGGCCCTGACTCGGACGCCGAGCCTAAGCTTCGAGAACGTGGTTGAACGCAACCAGCACAAGTCGATCGGGGACGGTATGGCAGCCGAGGTCAAGAACGCGGGCTCGGTGTTTCTCGTGCACGGGCGGACGAGGTACGCGATGAAGGGTGCGTGATGGTAGATGAAGATGCGGTCGTCGAACAATTCCTCGAGCTGGCTCGGGGCACCGGTAGCGAGCTGATCAGCTTCCTGCCAGCGTTCGAGAAGGCCGTCACAGTTCCGGGAACGTCGACTCTCGTGCGGACGCACTTCCTCGCGCACGATGTCAACGGGACGCCAGCTGTGGAGCACCTCGCAAGGGCGATGGCGTCCGCGACCATGGACTTCTGCGTACCGCGTTCAAAGATCGAACGAGCGCTCGCAGACTACGAGGCAACTCGAGCGACCACAGCAATAGTGAGCTTGGAGCAACAGGCACGAGACTTGTTCGTGAAATCGGAGAGCTCGGGAGAAGGCGGCGAGCTCCTCCTGTTCCTGCTCATGGAACGTGTGCTGCAGCGACCGCAGTTGATCTCGAAGATGGCGCTGAAGACGAACACCGAGGTGCACGTACACGGCTCGGACGGCATCCACGCGAGCTTGGCGGATGACGGGGTTCTCGACATCTACTGGGGCGAATCGAAGCTCTACAAGTCGAGCTCGGACGCTTTCCGAGACTGCTTCGAGAGCATCGCCCCGTACCTGCGGCCCGACGGAGACGAGCGCCGGAGGCAGGACCTGCTACTGGTACGCGATCACCTCAACGTCCCTCAGGCCGAGCTGGCGGCTCACCTGCTCGAGTACTTCGACGAGACGAACCCCAAGACGTTGAAAGTGCGTTGGAACGGGGTCTGCCTGGTCGGCTTCGACCACGACAAGTATCCGAACATCGCAGCCCTCGACGAGGCCCAGCAGAAGGCGGTGTCGAAGGCAGTCGGCCGGTGGCACAAGACGGTCGGGACCCGTGTCGAGGAGTTCGAGATCGTCGGCGTGAACGTCGATCTCTTTTGCATCCCGATGCCCGACGTCGCCGATCTGCGTTCTCGGGTCCTAAAGCAGATGGGGGCCAAGTGACCACCAGCACGGCGCTAGAGGAAATCGTGTTCGCCTCGCACAAGTTCAGAGACGTGCTCGAGGCCGCTCGAAAGCTGACGGTCCGTTCGGAGTTCGCGGCGGTGCAATGGAACGAAGAGACCCCTTCGATTGACTGGGGGTTCGCCCTCCTCTACGCCAGCGCGATCACGTCGGCTCAGTCAGAGCGTGCGCAGTCCGCGGTCCTCCGAATCGCCACGGCGTGCATGCTGTCCTCGGACGCGGAGGACGCTCACAAGGCCGCTGCTGCCGCGCTCCTCGAACGCAGTGGCAACCACATGGCCGTGGAACTGGCGGAGTCTCGGGACCGGCTGCCGGCCGACGCCTGGCGACGTCTGCCGGGTGCGCTCCGGATGGAGGTCGTCCGAAGCCGTATTGACTACTCCGTCCGCCTCTCCGACGGCCGTGTGCTGCCAGTCAATCCGTTTCAGGGGAAGTTCTGGGAAGCAGTAGAGGCGAATGACTGGCTGAGCGTGTCGGCTCCGACCTCCGCTGGGAAGTCCCGGATCATCAGAGAGCACTTCTTGGAGGTCGCGCGCCAGGCGGGTCCTCTGGCGCTCGTCTATCTCGTGCCGACGCGCGCCCTGATCGAGGAAGTCTCGCGTGATCTCCGGCGTGAGGTGCCCTCGGACGTTGACGTCTTCACGATGCCGTGGGACCCCGATCTCGCGGAGTCGTCTCGGACGGTCTTGGTCGTCACGCAGGAGAGGCTTCACCTGGTGCTGGAGCTCCTGCCGTCGCTCAACGTGGACCTCCTCTTCGTCGATGAAGCGCAATCGCTCGCCGGCGACGCACGGGGCATTCTTCTCCAGCACGCGATCGAGCGCACCATTCGGCGCAGCCCTGATGCGCAAGTGCTCTTCGCTAGCCCCTTGAGCTCCAACCCGGAACTTCTGGTCGAAGACGCGCCCGCCGACCGGCGTTCCGACTCGTTCGTCTCCGAGACGGTCACCGTCGACCAGAACCTCCTATGGGTCGAGCACATCAACCGGAAGCCTCAGCGCAGAGCCGTATCCCTGGTGTCGGATGGAAACAGCTACAAAGTCGGCGAACTCACGCTCGCGCAACGCGCGACAACCGTGCCCATGCGCATCGCGCTGGTGGCGCATGCGATGGCCGGGAACACCCCCGGGAACGTCATCTACGTCAACGGCCCGAGCGAAGCCGAGAAGGTCGCAAAGGCGGTCTATGAGCAGCTCCCGACCTTGGCGGAGGCTGACACGGAGATCGACGATCTGCGGGATCTGATCAAGACCGCGGTGCACAGCAAGTACTTGCTCGCCGACGTGCTCGCCCGGCGCGTGGCCTTCCATTACGGGAACATGCCGCTGGTGGTGCGAATAGAGATCGAGCGCCTCTTCGGAGAAGGCAAGATCCACTACCTGATCTGCACATCGACGCTGCTCGAGGGCGTCAATCTCCCGTGTCGGACGATCTTCATGCGCAACCCTCAAAAAGGGCCCGGAAATCCGCTCCGCGAAGGCGACTTCTGGAACCTGGCGGGACGCGCGGGGCGCTGGGGCAAGGAATTCGCAGGCAACGTGGTGTGCATCGACACTGACGTTGAAAGCCTGTGGCCCAACCTGCCGCGAGTGCGAAAGCGGTCACAGATCACCCGAGCCGTCAGCACGGGGCTCGACGACGCGTCGGGGCTGCTCGCTTTCGTGCGCTCCGCCGATGAAGTGCACGACGACAGTGCCGCTGAAAGCCTCTTCGCGTACCTGTGCTCGCGGCACCTTGCCGGCCAGTCCATCCAGCCCCTTCTCAATCGTATTCCTCTGGAGTCGGAACGAAGCGAGGTCGAGTCCGCGGTCGTGCGGGCCGCGACCGATCTGACGATCCCCGTCGAGATTGTGACTCGGCACACTGGAATCGCGCCCATCTCGATGGAGCGACTCCTCGAGAGCTTTCGGCGATCCGGGATGACGCCGACGGAGCTCGAATTGCCACTCCCCGAGGAGCCCGATGCTCGTGCCCGATTCCAAGAGGCGCTCGTACGGATCGGTGCGACGATGACGAGCGTCTTCGGCGCGCCCCGCTCCGGGGAGGATCGCCGCAAGTGGCAGCTCGGCAACCTCGTCGTCAACTGGATGAAGGGCATGCCCCTCGCTCGGCTGATCGATCAGAGGCTCTCGTTCAATGCATCCCTCACCTCCGCGAGGGCGATCCGAGACGTCATGCGAGACATCGAATCGATCGCAAGGTTCCATGCGCCGAAGTACCTCGCCTGCTACGCCGATCTGCTCGAGGTGTACTCGGCGGAGCTCGGGTTGGAGACTACCGCTCGACCTGATTACGCGATGATGCTCGAGCTCGGCGTCTCCCGCACGAGCGAGGTCGTGCTCATGTCGCTGGGCCTGTCCCGAACAGCGACCGTTGCCCTGTCCGACTTTATCGGAGTCGGCGAGTGGTCCCGAGTGGAGGCCCTGGAATGGCTCGCTGCTCAGAACCTCGATGGGCTCGGCGTGCCGGTGCTCCTCCAGCGCGAGATCCGCGACTTGATCGAGGTGGCGACTCGGCGCTCCGAGACAGCACCAGAGACTGACTAGTCGTTCGGGTCGAGAGGCATCCAGTCGAGATCGCTCACCTGGCGGCGGCGGGCGGCTTCGGACGCGGTCGCGAGAGCTAGATTTGTGTAGCGCGCGTGAAACACCAGCCACCGGCCAGCCTGGTTCCGGTCGGCGAGCCGTGATCCGACGGCTGCCATCCCGCTCGCCGTTGGGGTTACGGCCACTTCGCCCCAGCCGCCCTCGCTCTCCGCGAATCGATAGGTGAGCTCTCCGCAGGTCGGACTTATGTAAATGACTTGGGCGTCGTGAAGGTTGTCGATCCGATCTCCAGACAGCTCGCTCCGGACCTCGTCGCGCGAAGCGAAGCGCGCCTCGCGGTACGCCTGTCGCCGGTCGTCCACTTCTGTCCGCAGCGCTTCTTTGGCGTCGGACTTCGCCGAGTGCTGGCGAATCGCGGTGAGGTAACTGGAATCTACCTCCTCCCCATCGACGCGGCGGATCCAGATACCGATTACATTGGCCCCTACGAACGCGCCACTCGCATCGCGAGTTCGGCCGATGAAGAACTCCTTGACGCCCGGGCCAGTCTTTTGGGCGTGCTCCGGGTGACGCTCGAGGAGTTCGATGAGCATCCGCTGATGGACAGGGTCCGAGACGGCGTCGCCGACCGAGTAGCCGGAGTCCCGCGAGATCCCACGGAACGCTGCCTCGGCCGCCGAGCGACTAGGACCGCGACAATCACGACCTTCGGATTGTAAACAGCTTCATACAAAAATGGCCGCATAGCTGTTCTTCATTATGCACGAACTGGTGCAGAATGAGAAGAGTTTCAAAGAAACGGCCAACACTTGACGTGTGATCTTTTTGCGAAGAAGGGGCCGATCTGACGCCCTCAGATCGGCCCCTCCGGCACTAATCGATGAACCGTCCGTACGTGAGCACCTCGTCGATGGAACCGTCCGCACTGTAAACGGGAGTCTTGCCGTTCAGCGGCCTGGTGTATTCCGGCTTCACCAGGTCTTCGAACAGGACCTTCTCGAGGATCACGACCAGCCACTCTCCGCCGCAGCAGACCCGCTCCTCCACCCGCTTTCTCCTCTCGTCAATCACCGTTGATGGTGATACGGTGACGATATCAGGCGACCGAACGGAGGACAACAGTTGCCCCTCACGGCAAAGAATCAGGCGCCGAGCGACCAGCCCGCGGCCGCGACGAGCTCTGCTAACACCATCGGCCGCCGACCAGACGTGTCCGCGCAGAGGTCGGCTCACGCGCCCCTACGGCAACACGACATCGCCCCACCGCTCCGCCAACTCGAGCTTGCAGCTATAGAACTAGCTCAAGCGCAACGCAATCTTGATCGTGCGGTTGTGGTCGTCCGGGATGCTGGTGCTTCCTGGCGCCAGATCGGCGAGCTGTTGGGTATTACACCACAGGCCGCGCATCAACGGTGGTCGACGTCAGGAAGACGCAATCACAGAGCCGCGCAAGCAAATTATCGGAAGAAAGGAAGCGTAAGTTGAGTACACTTGGAGAGTATGAGGTTCAGCGCGAGCGGGAGCGCCGTTTTCTTGTCGCCGAACAGTCGATTGTGCGCGGCGCCAGCTGGACCTTAATCGTGCAGGGCTATTTCTTTGCGAAGGACGGTTACGCACTTCGCGTCCGTACGCGACAGGCGCCGACGGACCGAAGCGGTGCGTTCCGCTACATCGATGCCCGAATGACGGCGAAAGGCCCGCGGATCGGCGATGAGCGCGACGAATACGAAGCTGACATGGATCCTGCACTGGCGGCCGAATTTATCAGAAGATGTGACAACGTCATTGTTAAGCGTCGGTACGAACTCGTCCTTGACGCCAACACATGGGAAATCGACGAGTTTCTCGAAGAGAACCTCGGCTTATGGATTGCCGAATTGGAAGGTCAGGACATTCGAGACGTCTCAGTACCCCAGTGGGCACTTAAAGAAATTACAAACATCGACAAGTTCAACAACGATGAACTCGCGTACTTGCCAGTTTCGAAATGGGAAACGGATGACTGGAAAGCAAGTTCACCGTGGGATTGGAAGTAACAAACACGCGAACGCCGACCTTACAACAGGCTAGAAGCTGAAGTAATCCGCACTCTATCGAACTGAACCGAACTCTGGCACGGTGAGCCCCTGTAGCCACTTTGCGCGCAGCAAGCATTCTTCGTCAGAAAGGCCGCAAATGTAGTCGGCAACGGCGCGATAGTACTCGCTCCGCATCTCTCCGTTGCCCCACCCCTCGGCGGTAATGAACGACGCCAAAGGTTCCGGCAACGACTGGATATCAGATATTGTCTTGCATTCTTCCACCCAAGTTGCCAGCTCGGTGAACAAGGAATTTACGACCTTCGACTGAGCCCGTTCGACTACACTCATTCGAGATGTTGCGATAACGTACCTTTTTGTTATCGTTTTTAGCACTTGCATCCGGTGCCAACCGTCGCCGGTTGCGTAAACACTAGGTCCTTCATTCCAGACCTTTGACGTCGACTTCCAAGCTGGCTGACGGGTGACAGTAATAGATGCAAACACTGCCTCTACCATCGATGACGTGAAAGCAGAAACTCTTGAAGTTTGATCAACATCACCATCGTACTGATAGCCCATTTTGCTAATTCTTATCATTCGCAGGACCTCTGATAATGCGGCATTATAGGAACCCACGCTAAAAAGCCCTTGATAATCCTCACTCAAGGTATGAGCAATTTTAATAAACGCGTTGAGATCTAACTCTTCAGATCTTGCCGGCAACCCGCCCTCGAGCTTTTCAATCGCGACTCCGAGGTCCGCGTCGACTCGATAGAAGTCGATACGCCCTTCCCGGTAAAGATCTTCTAGATCATGCGTCGCGTACGATATGTCGTCCGCGAGGTCCATAATTGAGGCTTCAAGCGTCTGTCGATATTGCCCGTTTGCACCTTTTTTCAATAGAGCCGTAGCTCCGTCGAATGCACGGCGATCCTCATCCTCGCTTCCGAAAAACCCAAATTTTGGCGGCCTCGGTATCGACCCCTGACCGTAACCATCTTTAGGAGTTCGTTGATCTTCAGGACATTCTCTCGGATATTTGAGAACTGCAGCAAGAGTTACATATGTGAGATCAAGCCCCACGTTTGTATCTTTGAGCAACAATTTCCGCAACTCAAGCTTAGTAAGTATTCGGAAAGTCTGAGGATTGCCCTCAAACCCGTCGATGACACCTCTCCGCCGCAGAGATTCATTTAATGCAACCTCGCCGCCGTGTCCGAATGGCGGATGTCCGAGGTCGTGCGCAAGTCCGGCCGTCTCGCAAGCGGCCAGATCGAGCCCACCATGTTCGAGAATTGTTGCATAAGCCTCTGACGAGGGATTGGCCAAGGCTGATCGTGCAATACCTTCTGCAATCTCTCGAGAGACTAGGGACACTTTTTGACTATGAGATTCTCGCGTATGCAAACGTGACGAGTTTAGCGTTGGTGAGGTTACTTGAGTTACACCGGAAAGCCGCCGAACGTACGATGAGTACGCAACGCGACCACGGTCTTTTTCAGTTTCCGTTCGAGCATCGTGTTGAAGAGATTTTACCTCTTCCGAAACCCGCGAGTAGCGAGACTTGTAAGATTCCTTCTTATAAAGAGAACCGTCAGGAAGAACTAAAAGCTTTTCCGGCTTGGTCTGCTTGGACATAAACCCCCCCCCACCCAGAAGTTTTCTACTTCTCGCTTGACCGGAAAATATCGCCTTCGATAACAATCTTTCCCGAACGAATTGCTACCATGATTGCGGCATTAACTTGGTCGGGAAGTATTTTGTATTCTGCTGAAATTCGTTTGAGCAACTCGCCTGATGCGATTCCCGAGACGGCTACTCTCTCTACCTGTTCGGCAAGATATGCAATGCGTTCGGTGCGATCGCGACGATCAAGGTGCGACAGAGGAATGCTGAAGTCAAACGCTGGCTGTTCGAGCACTTGTGCCATTATTTCCTCTTTTACTAAGTCGGGTGAAGATCGATGTGGGTTTTCCATATATATATATATGATGGCAGATCAATAACCATCTAGATATGGTGTTTATAACATCAGTATGGGCCGTGGCCGTTCGGGGTCGGCCAGCGATGTCGTTCAGATTAGTAGACTTCTCCGTTCGAAGGTACGTACGAGTCGCGTGTCGGATCGCTTGCTTGCGTCTCGGGTCGAGCTGAGGATTCCCTACCTAATATGGCCCTCGTTAGGGGGGCCTGAAGGGGCCTTCGTCGGCGGCGAGAGGTCGTGCGTGAATGGTAGGGCGCAGTCTTGGACGGCCCGGAGCTTGATCTGGACGACACTTCGAAGATCCTGTGATGTTCAGTCTGGATGCACGATTGGTCGAGCTGGTGCGTCCGATGGCACCCCGTCCGGTGCAACATTCTCCCGGCGCACGAACCTGCCGTGCCACCCGCACGCCGGCGTTCGCTGCTGCTCTACGCCCGCTGGGCCGTAGTCCGAGACTACTTCGCACTGGCCGCCGTCAGCGGGCTCGGACCAGCCCACGACGGAACCCATCTGATCTTCGACCGGCGCTGCTCGTGCACGATCCTGACGGACTCCGCAGGCGGTGCCTCGTGCAGCTGCCAGACGTCGTACAGACGTCGTCGGCGGAGATCAACGAGGCGTCGGATCAGGCCGACGCCGTAGCCACTAACGCGGATCGACGAATCTTCCTCCCATGCACGTCCGTCGAGCGTCGATCGGACGAACGTGGAGGAGAAGTATGCCGCGCTTGTTGAGGTGGTCGCTGAGCAGGTTCGAGCTAATTGCTGCGCCGTAATGGACGTGCGCTATCTGGGTCGAGCCGTGCTCGGCGATCGCGATGGCGAACATATTGATAGCGAGATGATCCGCCTCGCGGTCCTCGACCTTCCGGAAGTAGAAGTCGGTGATCTTGTAAGGCTTTAGACCCTCACCCAGACATCAGGAGTACAGGTCGGTGATGTCTCAGGACCAGACCTGCCCGGCGCCGGTCGTCTTGAGGACGAGCTTGTTTCGGCGGTGCCGGCGACCTCTCCGGGTCGGGATCCTCGGTCGCAACATGATGGGCGGAACGTTGCGCGAACCTTCCGGAGGCTTTGCGTCAGAAGGTCAATCTCTTAGGCATCTTGGCCGACAGAAGAGCACGCGTATATCCGCGAGCACTCCGTGGACTACGTCGTTGTGCACAAGGTCGACCGCCTCGCGCGCAACCGGGAGGACGACGTCGAGATCATGAAGCAGTTGACCGCCGCGAACGTCGCCTTAATCTCGGCCACGGAGAGCATCGACCAATCGCCGTCAGGTGCGCTCCTTCACGGCATCATGTCCTCGATCGCCGAGTTCTACTCGCGCAACCTCGCGCACGAGGTCACCAAGGGCATGACGCAGAAGGTACAGAAGGGCGGGACCCCAGGCCGGGCTCCGCTCGGGTACCTGAACGTCCGCGAGTTCGACAGCGACGGACGCGAGAGCCGAACCGTTCGCCCAGACGCCGACCGAGCTCCGCTCATCACCTGGGCCTTCCACCGTTACACCGAGCCGAGCGTCAGCCTGTCGCAGCTCGCCCTCGAACTCGCTCAGCGGGGACTCACCACTCGACGACCTCCGCCGGTACCGTCACGAGCGCTCACCGACACGGACCTCCACAAGATCCTGATCAACTCGTACTACCTCGGCCTGGTCTCGTTCTCGGGCGCGACCTACGCCGGCAAGCACGAGCCCCTGATCGATCAAGAGACGTGGGACAAGGTGCAGGACGCGCTGCAGTCGCGTCGCTCCGGCGAGCGCCGACGTCGCCACGACCACTACCTCAAGAGCACCGTGTACTGCGGGAACTGCCACAACCGGCTGATCGTGCAGATGACGCGGTCGAAGTCGGGCGAGATCTACCCTTACTTCTACTGCTCAGCACGTCAGGCGAAGCGGAACGACTGTACGCAGAAGGCCGTCCTCATCCACGTCGTGGAGGAGAAGATCGTCGAGGAGTACAAGAAGAGTCTCCGGCTCGACCGCATGCCCCGAGACGACCTCGAGCGACTGTTCCACGACGAGCTCGTGGCCACCCGAGGCGACGCCGAGCGCCAACAAGCACAGATCAAGACGGACTTAGAGCGTCTCGAACGCGAGCAGCTGCGGCTCCTTCAGGCTCACTACGCAGACGCGATCTCGCTCGACCTGTTCAAGAAGGAGCAGGACCGCATCCGCGCTGAGCGGACGATCGCCGAGCGGGACGAAGCGAGGCTCACCCAGGACGTGGCCGATGTCGAGCACGCGATCCGGCTCGCCCTCAATGTGACCGCGGAGTGTGCCAGCGCATACGGCGGGGCACCGGACCATGTGAAGAGGCTCTTCAATCAAGTCTTCCTCGAGCGTGTTCTCGTTCATGCGGACGAGACCATCACCGTCGAGTTGAACGAGCCGTTCGCGACGATCGCCTCGACCGCCATTCAGCTCGCAGCACACGAAAAAAGCACCACTCGAAAGAGTGGTGCTCGGAGCCTCAGCAGCTTCCTGGAAGCCGAGATCGGCGCCGTCTCGGCGTTTTTCTCTGGCAAGGGTCTTGGTGACGACACTGTGGTGCCCCTGGAGGGACTCGAACCCCCAACCTGCTCCTTAGGACGGAGTCGCTCTTCCATTGAGCTACAGAGGCTGGCCGAGCCAGTGTACCCGCCGTGCCCCGCCCCCCGCGAAGCGACGACAAGGCCGCACCACAACGCCAGCGAAGCACGCCACGGCCCTCGTCGCGGCGACTGCGCGGCACACCCCTCTTGACACGAAGGCCTCCCGCCTCCATGGTTAGTTACAACACCAACTAACCACCCAACCCAGCACCGAAGGAGCCCGCGTGGACGACTCCCGCCCGCTCTTCCTGCAGATCGCCGAGCAGATCGAGAACGACATCATCGACGGCGCGCTGCCGGAGGAGTCGCAGGTCCCGTCGACCAACGAGTTCGCCGCGTTCCACCGCATCAACCCGGCCACCGCCGGCAAGGGCGTGAACCTGCTCGTCGACGACGGGGTGCTCTACAAGAAGAGGGGGATCGGCATGTTCGTCGCCGAGGGGGCGCGCGACCGGCTGGTCGAGAAGCGCCGCACGCAGTTCCGCGACCAGTTCGTCGCTCCGCTGCTCGCCGAGGCCGCCAAGCTCGGCCTCAGCACCGAGCAGCTCGCCGACATGATCACAGAAGGGGGATCGCGATGAGCGCGGTCATCGAGGTCCACGACCTCACCAAGAACTACGGACGCATGCGCGCCGTCGACGGCATCGGCTTCGCGCTGGAGGAGAACCGCATCCACGGCCTCCTCGGCCGCAACGGCGCGGGCAAGACGACACTGATGTCGCTGCTCACCGGCCAGGAGTTCGCCAGCTCGGGCGAGATCCGCGTCTTCGGGCAGTCGCCTGTGGAGAACGCCGCCGTCCTCTCCCGCACCTGCTTCATCAAGGAGAGCCAGAAGTACCCCGACGACTTCAAGGTGAAGCACGTCCTGCGCAGCGCTCCCTGGTTCTTCGACGGCTGGGACGAGGCGTTCGCCCGCGAGCTCGTCGAGGACTTCCGCCTCCCGGTCGACCGCAAGATCAAGAAGCTCTCCCGCGGACAGCTCTCGGCGATCGGAGTGATCGTCGGTCTCGCCTCCCGCGCCCCGCTCACGTTCTTCGACGAGCCGTACCTGGGGCTGGACGCCGTCGCCCGGCAGCTGTTCTACGACCGCCTCCTCCAGGACTTCGCCGAGCACCCGCGCACGGTCGTCCTCTCCACCCACCTCATCGACGAGGTCAGCAGCCTGCTCGAGCACGTCCTCGTCATCGACCAGGGCCGCCTCGTCGTGGACAGCGACGCGGAGGAGCTGCGGGGTGCCGCGGCGACGGTCATCGGACCCCGGCAGGCCGTCGAGTCGTTCACCGCCGGCCGCGAGGTCATCGCCCGCTCCGCTCTCGGCAGCCGCGCCTCGGCCACGCTCCCCCGGCTCGACGACGCCGGCCGCGCCTCCGCCGCCCGCCACGGGCTCGAACTCGAGTCCGTCCCCCTCCAGCAGCTCGTCGTCCAGCTCACCACCGGGAAGGCCTCGGAATGACCGCCCTCACCGGCGCCCCCGCGCGCCACGACACCGCCGCCGGCCGCCTCGGCAGCATCGTCCGCCTGCACTTCGCGAACCCCGCCACCATCCTCTATACGCCGCTGATCATCACGGCCGTCATCCTGGCGGGCAACCTGGTCGTCTGGTGGCTGATCCTCCGCGGGCTCGACTCCGGCGAGCGCCTCGAGGCGCAGGAGGGGATGACCTACTCCGGCGCGTCCTTCTTCCTCTTCGTCTACATGATGGTCGTGGCCGTCCAGTCGGTGAACGTCACCTTCGGCCTCGCCCTCGGCTACGGCGCCACCCGCCGCGACTTCTCCCTCGGCACGGCCCTCACCTTCGTCGCCCTCTCGGTCTTCTACACCGGCGTCTTCGTGGTCCTCGGGATCGTGGAGCGGGCGACCGACGGCTGGGGCTTCGGCGGCAGCTTCTTCCGCTCGATCTACTTCGGCGGGGACTCCGTGGGCGAGCAGGCTGTCGCGGTGCTCTGCGCCCTGCTCTTCTTCTTCTTCATCGGAGCGGCGACGGCGGCGGTCTACGTGCGCTGGCGCCAGCGCGGGATGCTGCTCTTCTTCGGGATCCTCGGCGCCCTCCTGCTGGCCGTGATCACCCTCCTCACGCTCACCGAGAACTGGCCCGCCGTCGGCTCCTTCTTCGGCAGCGTCGGATACGCGGGCGGCTACGCCCTCTCGCTCATCCCGACCGCGATCGCCGGAGTCGCGGGCTGGGCGATCCTCCGCCGCGCCACCCCGCGCAGCAGCTGACACCACCGCCACCGATCCGAGAGGACCGACCATGACCGCCCCCGCCCGCCGCTCCGCCTCCCCGCGGAGGATCCTCTCCGTCCTGAGGCTCCACCTCGCCCACCCCGGGACGGTCCTCGGCTGGCCGCTGCTCGTCCTGCTCGCCGTCCTCGCCGGCAACCTCGTGATCTGGTGGCTCGTCCTCCGCGGGATCGGGGCCGAGCGGGGCGGCGGCGACTCGGGCATCCTGCTCGTGGGGCCGGGGATGCTGATCGTCGTCTTCCTCTTCATCGGCTCCATCCAGGCCACGACCGCCACCTTCGGGCTGGCGCTGAGCTACGGAGCGACCCGGCGCGACCACGTCCTCGGCAGCGCCCTCGCCTTCGCGGCACTGTCCGTGCTCTGGTCCGCGATCGTCGTGGCCCTCGGGGTGCTCGAGGAGGCGACCGGGGGCTGGTGGCTGGGTGGCGCGCTCTTCCTCGCCTCCCCCCTCGACGGTCCGTGGCACGAGCGCTTCGTCGTCCTGCTCTGCTCGCTCCTCGCCGCCTTCGCCCTCGGCGGAGCAGCGGGCGCGGTCTTCCTCCGCTGGCGGGAGCGCGGAGTGACGGCCTTCCTCCTCGCCCTCGGAGCGGTGGCACTCGCGGTGGTCGTCGTCGTCGCTCTCGCCGGGGGCCGGCCGGTCGTGGTGGACGTCCTCGAGAGCGCGGGCACCGCCGGAGCCGCCGCTCTGCTCCTCGTCCCCGCCGCGCTCCTGACGGCGGTCGGCTCGCTGGTCCTCCGCCGGGCGACGCCGCGCGGCTGACCCCCTCCGGAACCGGGCCTGCAAGGCCCTTCCGCCCCGGGCGTCCGGATGCCAGCGTGGGCACATGGCCGACTCCCCCGCTCCGTCCCTCCTGCCCGTCCCCGAGCACAGCTGGATCGCGCGACCCGCCGACGCCGAGCTGACCCAGGACACTCTCGACACGGTCGACGCCTGGTGGCGCGCCGCGAACTACCTCGCGGTCGGACAGATCTACCTGCTCGCGAACCCGCTCCTGAAGACCCCGTTGAGCCGGGAGGACATCAAGCCCCGCCTGCTCGGCCACTGGGGCACGACCCCCGGCCTCAACCTGATCTACGCGCACCTGAACCGCGCGATCCGCGAGCGCCGCCAGCCGACCCTCTACATCACCGGTCCCGGCCACGGCGGACCGGGCATGGTCGCCAACGCCTACCTCGACGGCACCTACAGCGAGATCTACTCCCACATCGACGAGTCGGAGGAGGGGCTGCGCCGCCTCTTCCGCCAGTTCAGCTTCCCCGGGGGCATCCCCAGCCACGCCGCCCCCGAGACTCCGGGCAGCATCCACGAGGGCGGAGAGCTCGGGTACGCGCTGAGCCACGCGTACGGAGCGGCCTTCGACAACCCGGACCTCCTGGTCGCGGCGGTCGTCGGCGACGGCGAGGCCGAGACCGGCCCGCTCGCCACCAGCTGGCACTCCAACAAGTTCGTGAACCCGCTCACCGACGGCGTTGTCCTGCCGATCCTGCACCTCAACGGCTGGAAGATCGCGAACCCGACCGTCCTCGCCCGCATCCCGCAGGAGGAGCTCGACAGCCTCCTCCGCGGGTACGGCCACGAGCCGTTCCTCGTCGAGGGCGGCTTCGACGGCGAGGACCCGATGCGCGTGCACGAGCGGTTCGCCGACGTCCTGGACACGGTGCTCGACCGCATCGCGGCGATCAAGGAGCGCGCCGCCGCCGGCGACCTCTCACGCCCGGCCTGGCCGATGATCGTGCTGAAGACCCCGAAGGGCTGGACCTGTCCGACCGAGATCGACGGCGTCCAGGTGGAGGGCACCTACCGCTCGCACCAGGTTCCGCTGCCCAACGCCCGCGACACCGAGGCGCACACCCGGCTCCTCGAGGACTGGCTCCGCTCCTACCGGCCCGAGGAGCTCTTCACCGAGGAGGGCGGCGTGGTCGACCGCGTCCGCTCGCTGGCCCCCGAGGGCGAGCTGCGGATGAGCGCGACCCCGCACGCGAACGGCGGGCTGCTGCGGCAGACTCTCGACCTGCCCGACTTCCGCCGCTACGAGGTCGTCGTGGAGCAGCCGGGTGGCACCGTCGCGGAGGCGACCAAGGTGCTCGGCGAATGGCTCGCCGACGTCATCCGCGCCAACCCGACCAACTTCCGCCTCTTCGGGCCGGACGAGGTCGCGAGCAACCGGTTGCAGTCCGTCTACGCCGCCACCGACAAGCAGTGGGACGCCGAGCTCAGCCCCCTCGACGACCACCTGGCTCGCGCCGGGCGGGTCATGGAGGTGCTCTCGGAGCACCAGTGCCAGGGGTGGCTGGAGGGCTACCTGCTCACCGGCCGCCACGGGCTCTTCACCTGCTACGAGGCGTTCATCCACATCATCGACTCGATGTTCAACCAGCACGCGAAGTGGCTGGACGGCACCCGCGACATCGAGTGGCGCCGCCCGATCGCGAGCCTCAACTACCTGCTCTCGAGCCACGTCTGGCGCCAGGACCACAACGGCTTCAGCCACCAGGACCCGGGCTTCATCGACCACGTCGTCAACAAGAAGCCCGAGGTCGTGCGCGTCTACCTGCCCTTCGACGCGAACACGCTCCTCTCGACCTACGACCACTGCCTCCGGAGCGTGGACTACGTCAACGTGGTCGTCGCCGGCAAGCAGCCCTCGCCCCAGTGGCTCACGATGGCGGAGGCGGTCGCGCACTGCACGCGGGGCCTCGGCATCCTGGAGTGGGCGAGCAGCGAGCGGCAGGGCGAGTCCCCGGACGTCGTGCTCGCCTGCGCGGGCGACGTGCCGACCCTCGAGACCCTCGCGGCGGTGAGCATCCTCCGCGAGACGCTGCCGGACCTTGCGATCCGCACGGTCAACGTGGTCGATCTGATGCGTCTGATGTCGGAGTCGGAGCACCCGCACGGCCTCTCCGACCGCGAGTTCGATGCGGTCTTCACCCCCGACCGCCCGATCGTGTTCGCGTACCACGGCTATCCGTGGCTGATCCACCGCCTGACCTACAAGCGGACCGGCCACGGCAACCTGCACGTGCGCGGGTACAAGGAGAACGGCACCACCACCACTCCCTTCGACATGGTGATGCTCAACGACCTCGACCGTTACTCGCTGGTGATCGACGTCATCGACCGGACCCCCGGCCTCGGCGCCCGCGCCGCCGGTCTCCGCCAGGAGATGCAGGACGCCCGCATCCGCGCCCGCGCCTACACCCGCGAGCACGGCGAGGACATCCCCGAGGTCGCGAACTGGACCTGGGCCGGCGAGCGCTCCGGCAACGCCAGCCAGAGCACCGGCAACGACAACGAATAGCGCCGGGTCGCGCACCACGCCCTCCACTGACGGGTCGCGGTCGTGTCGCTGGCAAGGCGGAGGAGGAAGCGATACCGGCGGTATCGCGCCCGACGACAACGCCGCCAGCGGCGCGACCGCGGCCCGTCAGGCGGCGGGAGCCAGGTAGTCGTCCCAGTCGGGCTGCGTCCGCTCCGCGCCGCGCACGAGCCAGGAGCCGGCGCGCGGCATCCGGGGGACGGTGCGCAGACGCCATCCCATCTCGTGCGGGGTGCGGTCGCTCTTGACGTTGTTGCAGCGCTGGCAGCAGGCGACGAGGTTCTCCCACGTGTCCCGGCCCCCGCGCGACTTGGGCTGGATGTGGTCGATCGTCGCCGCGTGCTGACCGCAGTAGCCGCAGCGGTGGTTGTCCCGGCGGAGCACGCCCCGGCGCGATACCGGCACACTCCGGCCGCTCGGGATGCGCACGTACCGGGTCAGCACGATCACCGAGGGCCGCACGTGGTCGCCGTGCGCGCTGTGCACCGGATTGCCCTCGTCCGCGGCGATCACGGTCGCCTTCTCCGTCATCAGCAGGACCAGGGCCCGCTTGAACGACACCACCGCGAGCGGCTCGTAGCCGGCGTTGAGAACCAGAGTGCGCATCAGTGACCTCCGTGCTGTCGCACGCCGTCACGCGAAAGCGCCGCGACCACGAGCAAGGGCGCCGTCGTGATGACGGCGCCCTGCGAGGCCGCGGCGGAGTGCCGCGCGATGACGTGGAGTCGTATCCGCGTGTCGGAGGAGTGCACCGCCGCGGTGAGGACCCGCGCGCGTATCGAATCGGCCGGCCGCACGCGCGAGCGCAGCCCCACGCTGTGGCGCCCGCTCCGCTCGGCCATCCCGGCACTCCGTCCCTCGACGAATCGATCCGCTCGCCACGCGAGCGGACTGGGGTTCAGGTTAACCCTTCACGCCCGGAACACCAGGGGTCGGTCCGGATTCGTCACGCGGCGTTCACACGGCGGGACGACGAGAGCCCGCCCCCTCCAGGAGGGGACGGGCTCTCGAGCGGATCGACCGGGTCAGCCGTTGATGCGCACGATCCGGTAGTCGGAGGTCCACAGCGGCTGCACGCGGACGCTCGCGCCCTCGTACGGCGCGTGCAGGATGTTGCCGTTGCCCGCGTAGAAGCCGTCGTGGCCGTCCATGATGACGAGGTCGCCGGGCTGCGCGTCGGCGAGCGAGACGGGGGTGCCCATGGCGCCCTGGCCCGCAGCCGAGTGCGGCATCGAGATGCCGTACTGGGCGAAGACGTACATCACGAAGCCGGAGCAGTCGAAGCCGCTCGGGTCGGCTCCACCGAAGACGTAGGGCACGCCCTGGTACTGCATCGCCGTATCGAACACCGCCGGGAGGCTGTAGCTGGTGGTCGGGGCGGCGGCCGCGATCTCGCTGGCCGAGGCGCCGGAGTAGGAGTTGAACTCCTCGGCGGTCTCGGCGCGCGCCTCCGCGACGTCGCTCGTGTCGACGACGGGCTCGGCCACCACGACGGGCTCGGGCTCCGGTGCGGGCGGCGGGGGCGCCGCCTCGGCCGAGAAGCCGTCGCGGGCGATCGCGGCCTGCACCACTCCGCCGTCGACGGCGACGGTCTGCGCGGAGCCCTGGCGGAGGAGGTCGGCTCGCGACGCCGCGAACAGGCCGTCGTCCTGGCTGCCCGGAGTGAAGGCGTAGGCAGGGAGCGCCATGGTCGCGACCAGCGCGCCGGCGAAGCCGACCATCGCGACCTTGCCGACGACACGGCCCCGGCGCTTGCGCGGGGTCCCGGCCGGCGACGGCACGAAGTCGGTGATGTCCGCGCGGCGGGCAGGAGCTACGGGAACGGCGCGACGGGAGACGGGTGCGTCCCCGTGGATCCGGGCGCGGATGACCGGGGGCCGGTTCTCGAAGGTCGCGTCGCCGGAGCGGTCGGGGTGGTTGGAGCGGAACCGGTCGGGTGAGCCGGCGTCCTCGTTCGGGGTGAGGGGGTTCTGGGGCAAGGGGGAGATCCTCCGACGTCCCCTCAGCCCAGGCAGCTGTCCCGTCTCATGCACGAAGCATCGGTGTGCACAGGATCCGAGACGGGTGTGGGGGCGTCGGATCCCGCGCCCTGGGACCGAGGCTCGGCCGCAGGGCTCCACAGAGCGTAAGCGACCGTTACCGATTTGTCACCTTCTCGGCGGGAAGAGACCGCTCTCCCGTTCGCCTCCGGTCACCGGATGCGGTAAGGGGGCCGTACGGGCCGCTCCCAGGGAGACGCGGGTCAGACGACGAGGAAGATGTGCGCCGCGACCTCGTTCGGCAGCTCGATGCCCGCCTCGGCGCCGTCGATGCGAGCGAGCACGTAGCCGTTGAGGGCCGAGAACTCGCCCTCGGCACCGGGGACGACGCCGGCCTGCTTGAGCTGGAGGAGGAGCTCCGGATCGACCTGCGCCGGCTCGCCGAGGCGTCGGACGACGCCGCGGCGGGGCTCGCTCGACCCCGCGACGAAGCGCGGCAGGCTGATGACGCCGTCGGCGAAGCGGGAGGCGGGGGTGTCGCCGAGCTCGTCCAGGCCCGGGATCGGATTGCCGTAGGGCGACTCCGTCGGGTGGTCGAGCATCTCGAGGAGACGGCGCTCGACCTGCTCGCTCATCACGTGCTCCCAGCGGCAGGCCTCCTCGTGCACGAACTCCCAGTCGAGCTTGATGACGTCGTGGAGGAGCCGCTCGGCGAGGCGGTGCTTGCGCATGACGTGGATCGCCTTGCGGCGGCCGTCGGAGGTGAGCTCGAGGTGGCGGTCGCCCGAGACGACGACGAGGCCGTCGCGCTCCATGCGACCGACGGTCTGCGACACGGTCGGCCCGGAGTGGCTGAGCCGCTCCGAGATGCGCGCGCGCAGCGGGATGATGTTCTCCTCCTCGAGCTCGAGGATGGTGCGCAGGTACATCTCGGTGGTGTCGATCAGATCCGTCATCTCAGCCTTCCCGTCTCGGCGCGCTCCACCCTAGTGGTCGCCTCGACGCAGCATCGGCGCTGCGGCGCGACGCAGGCCTCCGTCGCTCGGAGGAGGGGTGCGGGCCGGGAACCCTAGTATTAACGCATGCCGGACCTCACCATTCCTCGCGAGCTGCTCCCCCACGACGGACGGTTCGGCTGCGGCCCGTCCAAGGTGCGGCACGACCAGCTCGCCCACCTCGCGACGCAGGGCGCGCACCTCCTCGGGACCTCGCACCGCCAGGCGCCCGTCAAGGACCTCGTCGGGCGCGTGCGCGAGCACCTCGCCACGCTGTTCCGCATCCCCGACGGCTACGAGGTCCTGCTGGGCAACGGCGGCTCGACCGCCTTCTGGGACGCCGCCGCCTTCTCCCTCATCGAGCGCCGCGCCGAGAACCTCACGTTCGGCGAGTTCGGCCAGAAGTTCGCGGCCGCCGCCTCCGCGCCGTTCCTCGAGCCGGCCCACGTCGTCTCCGCCCCCGCTGGGTCCCGGAGCGAGGTCGAGATCGTCGAGGGGATCGACGTGTACGCGTGGCCCCACAACGAGACGAGCACCGGAGTGATGGCCCCGGTCCGCCGGGTCCGCGGCGACGAGGGCGCGCTCACCGTCATCGATGCCACCAGCGCGGCGGGCGGCATCGACGTCGACATCGCCGAGGCCGACGTCTACTACTTCGCCCCGCAGAAGAACTTCGCCTCCGACGGCGGACTCTGGTTCGGCCTCTTCTCCCCCGCCGCGATCGAGCGGATCGAGCGCATCGCGGCGAGCGGCCGCTACATCCCCGAGTTCCTGAGCCTCAAGAACGCCGTCGACAACTCGCGCCTGAACCAGACGCTGAACACTCCGGCGCTCTCGACCCTCCTGCTGATGGAGTCGCAGCTCGAGTGGATGAACGCCTCGGGCGGCCTGGCCTGGGCGTCGGCGCGCACGGCTGAGTCCTCCTCCACGATCTACGACTGGGCCGAGGCCTCGAGCCTCGCCACCCCGTTCGTCGAGGTGCCCGAGCACCGCTCCCAGGTCGTCGCGACCGTCGACTTCGACGCCTCCGTCGATGCCGCTCTCGTCGCGAAGATCCTCCGCGCGAACGGGATCGTCGACACGGAGCCGTACCGCAAGCTCGGCCGCAACCAGCTGCGCGTGGCGACGTTCGTCGCGATCGAGCCGGACGACGTCCGCTCGCTGCTCGGCTGCATCGACCACGTCCTCGAGCGCCTGGCGGTCTGAGGCACGCCATGCGGCTGTGGCTGCGCGAGGAGGAGCGGCGGCCCGCGCCGCCGCCCTACGCGAGCGACGACGCGACGGCTCTGCTGGTCGGGTGCGCCGTCTGGGCGGTCGCGCTCGTGGCCGTGCTCGTGGCGACGGCCGTCGGAGCCGTCATCGAGCCGGTCGTTCTGTCGACCGTCGTGATCGGACTGGTCCTCGGCACGATCGGGCTGTTCTACAGCCGCAACCGCCGCTAGACCGCGTCGGTCTCCATCCGGAGTCCGGTGCCGTCGGCCTCGGGCTCGAGACGGACGCGCAGGCCGGTGAACTCGCCGAGGCGCTCGACGTGGGTGCCGCCGCAAGCGATCGCGGCGTCCCCCGCGGGGAGGGTGCAACGCCAGGTCCGCCGCGTGCTGAGGAGGTCGTCGTCGCGCTCGATGCGCACCTCCGCGTCCGAGGCGATCCACTCGGCGAGGAGGGCGTTCACCCGCTCCTGCACCTCGAGGATCTCCGCCAGCAGGCGGGCGGTGTCCATCCCGCTGCGTCGGAGGGACTTGCCGAGGCGGTAAACGTCGGTGGAGCCGGACTCGCGGATCCGCGAGGTCTGGATCGCCGCCTGGTCGAAGTCCGGGTTCCCGAGAGCGTCGGTGCGCGCCGGCTTCGACCAGAACGAGGCCAGAGCGGCGTTCAGGGCGAGGGAGGCGAGGTGGCAGGCGGTGTGCCCACGGGAGAGCTCGTGCCGGTGCTCCGTGTCGACCTCGACGTCGACCTCGTCGTCCACGTGGAGTGAGGAGGCGTCGTCGACGATGTGGACGACGACGAAGCTCCACTCCGGAGTGCCGAGCCGCGCCGGGAGCCGCTCGCCGACGTGCAGCTCGCCGCCCTGCCACGCCCCGATGAGGCAGTCGATGAGGGGAAGCCGCTCCCGCGCCACGACCAGCGCACCGCGGTCGGGCCCCTGGTCGGGCCAGGTCGGGTCGACGGGGTGAGCGGAGGTCGCATCGAGGACGACCGCCAAGCGGCCGTCCTGCAGCCGGCCCACGTGCTGCACGCGCCCGGAGGAGCGCACGGTGCCGTCGGGATAGGCGATGCGGGTGTCGGAGTCGATGCTCATCGGGCGGCGCCGGACCGGATCAGCGGCGACGGCGACGGCGACGGGTGGCGGGGGCGGGAGCGGGTTCGGGCTCGACGTCGTCGGAGTCCTCGTCGTCGGAGTCGTCGTCCGGGTCGTCGTCGTCGTCGGAGTCGTCCTCGTCCGAGTCCTCGTCGTCCGAGTCTTCGTCGTCATCCGAGTCGTCGCCCGAGTCCTCGTCCTCGTCCGAGTCCTCGTCCTCGTCGGAGTCGTCGTCCGACTCGTCGTCGAGGTCGTCTTCCTCGGCGTCCTCGAGCTCGTCGTCGTCCGCGTCCTCGACCTCCTCGCCGAGCGCGTCCTGCGCGGTCTGGTAGTCGGCGAGACGCACGGACCACGGCACCCAGTCCGGAGCGAGGACCGCGCCCTCACCCGGCAGCAGCTCGACCTCCAGGACGTTCACGTCCTCGGTCTCGTCGATCCGGGACAGCGTCGCCGTCCACAGCCAACCCGGGTACCCGCGCATGAGGTTCGCGAACTGCAGCGACACGACGTGCTCGCCCTGCGCCAGAGTCGTGACCAGCTCGCCGATCGTCCCCTCGGGGGCGATCTCGGCGAGCGCGGCGCGAGCGACATCGAGAGACCCCGCGAGCACGGCGTCCGCCTCGTAGACGGGCTCGGGAGCCTCGTCCGCGGCGGCCTCGTCCGCCTCCCCCGTGGAAGCGTCGTCGTCGGCCTCGGAACGGTCGTCGGCGACGGGGCCGGAATCCTCCGCAGAAGTCGCATCCTCAGCAGGAGCCGCATCCTCAGCAGGAGCCGCATCCTCAGCAGGAGCCGCATCCTCAGCAGGAGCCGCATCCTCAGCAGGAGTCAAGTCGTCAGCAGGAGCCATGTCCTGAGCAGGAGCCGAGTCCTCAGATGTTCCCGCGTCGTCAGCAGGAACCGCATCGTCAGCAGTGGCCGCGTCCTCAGCAGGAGCCGGCACTGCAGCAGAAGCCGTGTCCGCGCCGGGAGCCCCCGCCTCAGCGGCGACATCGTCGGCCGGAGGAGTCTCCTCCGCAGAGGCGGAGTCCTCGCCAGGAGCCTCGGTCACCGGGAGGGCGGCGTCGCTCTCACCCTCGCCGGAGGGAGCCTCGTCGACAGGAGCCGCCTCGTCAGCGGCGATCTCCTCGTCGGCTCCGCTCGCGTCCTCGGCGGAGGAGTCCTCCTCGGCAGGAGTCGTGTCCGGCTCGCCGGAGTCGCCCTCTTCCGAGGACTGCTCCACGCGAGCGTCCTCCGTGGTCGGAGCGGCGACGGTCTCCTCGACCGGGCGCTGCTCGTCGGTCGTGCCGTCGGCGTCAGGCATCCAGCTCGTCCGCAACCCGGCGCAGGAGCGCCGCGATCGTGCGCCCGTGGGCCTTGTCGGGGTAGCGGCCGCGCTTGAGCCCGGCGCCGATCCCGTCGAGCAGCTTGACCGTGTCCTCCACGATCACGGACATGTCGTCCGCGGACTTCCGGTTGAGCTTCACCAGGCTCGGCGGGGCGTCGAGGACGCGCGCCGAGAGCGCCTGCGCCCCGCGCTTGCCGTCGGCGATGCCGAACTCGAGGCGGGTGCCGGCCTTGACCGCGGTCCCGGAGGGCAGCGCGGAAGCGTGCAGGAAGACCTCCTGGCCGTCATCAGTGCTGATGAAGCCGAAGCCCTTCTCCTCGTCGTAGAACTTGACCTTGCCGGTAGGCATGCAGACCCCTCCTGGAAATGAAGCAGCCATCAGTTTAGTCGACCGGGGCCGCCCTATCCTTGACGGGTGAAGCCACAGGAGCCGGCGGGCGTCGGACGCGCGGAGCGCACGCTCGCCTACATGTTCATCGCGATCATCGTCGTGACGGTCCTCGCGTTCCTCGCGATCCTGGTCGCCCCCGCGCTCGGGATCCGCGAGTACGCCGGCCCGTTCTGGCAGTTCGTCTTCGCCGTGCCGCTGGTGGGCCTGCCCATCGCGTTCCTCATGATGATCGCGATGCTCATCGTGGGGGTCCGGCGCCGCCGCGCGCAGTCCTGATCGGACGCGCTCTCCTCCTGCCGCACCGCCTCCGATCCGGCGTTCCCCGCCGCCGAGCCGGCACCGAGCGCCCGGACAACCGACTCCCAGACTCCGTACAGCCGACGGCCAGATACTGTCCTGCATGGACGGACCCCGCATTCTCATCGTCGACGACGAGCCCAACATCAGAGACCTGCTCACCACGAGCCTCCGCTTCGCCGGCTTCGCCGTGCGTGCGGTCGGCAACGGGGCCCAGGCGATCTCGGCGGTCCTCGAGGAGGAGCCGGACCTGATCATCCTCGACGTGATGCTCCCGGACATGAACGGATTCGGCGTGACCAAGCGCCTCCGCTCGGCCGGGTACACCTCCCCCATCCTCTTCCTCACGGCGAAGGACGACACCGAGGACAAGATCACGGGCCTCACCGTCGGCGGTGACGACTACGTCACGAAGCCGTTCAGCCTCGACGAGATCGTCGCGCGCATCAAGGCGATCCTCCGCCGCACCATGCACGCCGAGGAGGACGCCGTCATCCGGGCCGGCGAGCTGACGATGGACCAGGACACGCACGAGGTCCTCGTCGGCGACGAGCCGGTGGAGCTCAGCCCCACCGAGTTCAAGCTGCTCCGCTACCTGATGCTCAACCCGAACCGGGTGCTCAGCAAGGCGCAGATCCTCGACCACGTCTGGGAGTACGACTTCAACGGCGATGCGGGCATCGTCGAGTCCTACATCTCGTACCTGCGACGTAAGCTCGACACGCATTCGGAGGAATCGCTCATCCAGACCAAGCGAGGATTCGGATACATGCTGAAGGTCGCGAAGGCCTAGCCTCCGCCACCTCGGCGCCACCTCCCGCCGGAGGCGCGGCGCCCGCCGATCCCGAGGGAGTTCCACCGCCATGCACCAGGGTCTGGCCGAGCGGTGGAACTCGATTTCGTTGCGCACCAAGATCACCGCGGTCACGGTCCTCCTGCTCACGCTGGGACTCCTCGTCTCCGGGATCGGGACGATGACGATGCTGAAGCCGCAGCTCGTCGCCCAGCTCGACGCGCAGCTGGCCGACCAGGTCCAGCGGACGGCGAGCGACCTCTCCGTCAACGACCTCGCCGCGATCGACGAGTCCAAGGCCGACTTCGGCGCCGTCTACGACCAGTACGGCACGCTCGACAACACGAACGCGTCCGGCGCGGCCGACCCCGCCTTCCCGCAGACCTTCACCCTCGAGCAGGCGCTGCAGGGCGGCGACAAGCCGATGGAGATCTGGAGCTCCAACGGCAAGGTCGAGTACCACGTCATGTCGACGGTGTTCACGAGGGGCACCGAGTACCAGACGCTCCTGCTCGCGGTGTCGACCCGCAGCGTCGACGTCATCATGACGACGTACCTCACGATCTTCCTCGGCTTCGGAGTCGCGATCGTCGTGATCGGCGCACTCCTCACCCGCCTGCTGGTCACCACCACCTTCGCCCCGCTGCGCGAGGTCGAGCAGACCGCCGCCGCCATCGCCGACGGCGACTTCAGCCAGCGCCTGGACGGCACGACACCCAACACCGAGGTCGGACGCCTCAACCGCTCCCTGAACGCGATGCTCGGGCGGATCGACTCCGCCTTCCGCGACCGCGCCCGCACGATCGACCAGATGCGCCGCTTCGTCGGCGACGCCAGCCACGAGCTGCGCACCCCGCTGGTCTCCGTCCGCGGCTACGCCGAGCTGTACCGGATGGGCGCTCTGCAGACGCCCGAGGCCGTCGGCCAGGCGATGGAGCGCATCGAGAAGGAGGCGATCCGGATGGGCGGCCTGGTCGAGGACCTCCTCGAGCTCGCCCGCCTCGACGAGACGAAGCCTCTCGCACTCGCGCCCGTCGATCTGATGCCGCTCGCCCGCGACGCCGCGATGGACGCGATGGCCTCCTGGCCCGACCGCGACTTCGGCGTCGAGACCCGCGACGACACCCCCGTGGAGACGCCCGCGCTCGAGCCCGACGAGGCCGGCGCCTCCGCCACTCAGACCATGGAGCTGACGAACCCCGGGCTCACCGGCCCGATCGCCGCGGCAGGAGCGAGGCTCGCCCGATTCCGCCGGCGTCCGCGCCGGGTCAACGCCGAGGAGATCGCCGCCGGCACCGCCACCGCCCCCGAGGAGCCGGGCGTGCCCGCGATGGTGATGGCGGAGGAGAACAAGATCCGCCAGGTCCTGACGAACCTGATCGGCAACGCCGTCCGCTACACGCCCGAGGACACTCCGATCGAGATCGGCGTCGCCGTCGACCGCTCCCGCCGCCTCGCCCTGCTGGAGGTCATCGACCACGGCGAGGGCATCCCGCCGCAGATCCGCGAGAAGATCTTCCAGCGCTTCTGGCGCGCGGACACGTCGCGGACCCGCGAGACCGGCGGCAGCGGCCTCGGACTGGCGATCGTGTCCTCGATCGTCGCCGCGCACAAGGGCCGCGTGGACGTCGTCGAGACGCCGGGCGGAGGCGCGACCTTCCGCGTCGCGCTGCCGCTGCTCACGGTCGGCCAGAACGGCGAGACCTCCCCCGCCTCGGTCTGATCCGCACCGCGGTCCGTCCTTCCTCGGGGGCCCCTTCGGTCCGAGCTCTCCCGTCGACGTCCGCGAGCGGCACAGATCGATCCGCCCGAGCGACCGTGACCTCGCCCACCCGGCCCGCACGGCCGCGCACGGCCGCGCACGGCTCACTCTCTCCTCTTGGGGACCAACGGGCGGCGAGCCCGCCCGGACCGCTGGAGATGACACCCGACGCTCGACGGATGCCGCGTCGCCGGCTCTTGCAGAGTCGCCGTCCGCATCCGTTCGGCCGACGACATCTCCGCCCCGACCCCGTACGTCGCGACCCGCACCGGCGCACCCCACGCGCTTCTGGTGCCGGTGTCCGCTGAGGAGACCGAGGCGGCGCGGAGTGCGGTGCCACCGCAGGAGGACCGCCGTTGTGGTCGCGGAGCGGATTCAGAACCACCTGCCGGTTCGGTCGCCTGCTGCTCGCTCAGATGCCTCCGGAAACGCCGAAGGCGGCTCCCCCGGAGGGGAACCGCCTTCTGCGTGGTGGGGGGACGGACTAGAAGTCCATGCCTCCGGTGGGGTCGCCGCCCGCGGCGACCGGGTTCTTCTCGGGCTTGTCGGCGACGACGGCCTCCGTGGTGAGGAAGAGACCGGCGATCGACGCCGCGTTCTGCAGAGCGGAGCGCGTGACCTTGACCGGGTCGATGATGCCCGCGGCGATGAGGTCGACGTACTCGCCGGTCGCGGCGTTGAGGCCGTGTCCGGTGGGCAGCTCGCGGACCTTCGCAGCGACGACGCCGGGCTCCATGCCCGCGTTGAGGGCGATCTGCTTGAGCGGGGCGTCGATGGCGACCTTGACGATGTTCGCGCCGGTCGCCTCGTCTCCGACGAGCTCGAGCTTCTCGAAGGCGAGCTTGCCGGCCTGGATGAGGGCGACGCCACCACCGGCGACGATGCCCTCCTCGACGGCGGCCTTCGCGTTGCGGACGGCGTCCTCGATGCGGTGCTTGCGCTCCTTGAGCTCGACCTCGGTCGCCGCTCCGGCCTTGATGACCGCGACGCCGCCGGCGAGCTTCGCGAGGCGCTCCTGGAGCTTCTCGCGGTCGTAGTCGCTGTCGGTGTTCTCGATCTCGCCGCGGATCTGCGCGACGCGGCCGGCGATGGCCTCGGCGTCGCCGGCACCCTCGACGATCGTGGTCTCGTCCTTGGTGATGACGACCTTGCGGGCCGAGCCGAGCAGGTCGAGGGTGACGTTCTCGAGCTTGAGGCCGACCTCCTCGGAGATGACCTGGCCGCCGGTGAGGATCGCGATGTCCTGGAGCTGCGCCTTGCGACGGTCGCCGAAGCCGGGGGCCTTGACGGCGACCGACTTGAAGATGCCGCGGATCTTGTTGACGACCAGGGTCGCCAGCGCCTCGCCGTCGACGTCCTCGGCGATGATCAGCAGCTGCTTGCCCGCCTGGATCACCTTGTCGACGACCGGGAGCAGGTCCTTGATGTTCGAGACCTTGGAGTTGACGATGAGGATGTAGGGGTCCTCGAACACCGCCTCCTGACGGTCGGGGTCGGTCACGAAGTACTGCGACAGGTAGCCCTTGTCGAAGCGCATGCCCTCGGTGAGCTCGAGCTCGGTGCCGAAGGTGTTCGACTCCTCGACGGTGACGACGCCCTCCTTGCCGACCTTGTCGATCGCCTCGGCGATGATCGCGCCGATCTCGGGGTCCGCAGCGGAGATGGAGGCGGTCGCCGCGATCTCCTCCTTGGTCTCGATCGCCTTCGCGCCGGCGATGAGCTCGGCGGTGACGGCCTTGACGGCCTTCTCGATGCCCTTCTTGAGGCTGATCGGGTCGGCGCCGGCCGCGACGTTGCGCAGGCCCTCGCGGACGAGCGCCTGAGCGAGGACGGTCGCGGTGGTGGTTCCGTCGCCGGCGACGTCGTCGGTCTTCTTGGCGACCTCCTTGACGAGCTCGGCGCCGATCTTCTCGTACGGCTCGTCGAGCTCGATCTCCTTGGCGATGGAGACGCCGTCGTTCGTGATGGTGGGAGCGCCCCACTTCTTCTCGAGGACGACGTTGCGGCCGCGCGGGCCGAGGGTCACCTTGACCGCGTCGGCCAGAGTGTTGAGTCCACGCTCGAGGCCGCGGCGGGCTTCTTCGTCAAAAGCAATGATCTTGGCCATGTGTGTTTCTCGTCCCTCCCGGACGTCGTGAAATGTCTGTGCTGGCACTCGACCGGAGCGAGTGCCAAGGTCGATTCTGGCACTCGCGGTGGACGAGTGCAAGCGACCGGCACGCGCTCCGACACGAAGGAGCCGCCGCCCGCACGAGGCGGACGACGGCTCCCGGGAGGCTCGGCGGTCAGGCCGGGCGGACCGCTTCGGCCTGGGGGCCCTTCGACCCCGTGCCGACCTCGAACGCGACCTGCTGCCCCTCCTCGAGGACCTTGTACCCCGACATGTCGATCGCGGAGTAGTGGACGAAGACGTCCTGTCCGCCGCCGTCGACCGTGATGAAGCCGTAGCCCTTCTCAGCGTTGAACCACTTGACGGTTCCGTTCGCCATCTCTGTACTCCCCAGTGCTGTGATGCCCGCGGCACGAGCGATGTGCTGGTGCCTGGTCAGGAATACTAATCCGGCTATCGGCCCCGGGAGGGGCTGGAAAGGGCCTCGCGGGGAAGAGTTGCCCGGGATTCAACACGGAGGAAACGTGCCCGTAACAGAGGGCCCCGATCAGCCCTGCTCGGACGCGTAATCGGCCCCCAGGACCACGACGACGGAGCCCGTCTCGACGAAGTCCTGCGAGAGCAGGACGGTCCCCGTTCCGAGCGAGTCGACGAGACCGAGGGCCGCTCCCTCGAGCGCCGGGTCGGTGAAGTAGACGGTCGTGGCGGCGATGTCCTCGGTGTTCGCGTTCGCGACGGTCGGGACGCTCCAGCCGGCCGTCGTCAGGGCGTCGCCGGCGCTGGCGGCGAGTCCGACGGTGGCGGTGCCGTTGAGGACGGCGACGGCGAGCTCGGGATCGAGCGTCGCGGCAGCGGTCGGAGCCGCCTCCGCGGTCGCGGTGGGCGGAGTGAACACGTCCGTGAACTGCACCCGGTCGTCGATGACCAGCAGCCCGATGAAGCCGAGCAGGACGATGACCCCGGTGGCGAGCGCGGCCCAGGCGAGCGCGACGCCGCGGGCGTGAGGGGCCGGCGGCCGGCGGTGGGCGCCGACGCGCGCCTCCGTCGCCGGGACCTCGTCGAAGCGGTCTCTCGGGTGCGTGTTCGACATCGGGGGTACGGCCGGCCTTCCGTTGGTGGACTCGAGCAGCTCGTCTACTCGAGGCGCCCGAGGCGTCGCGAGGCGCGGGCGCCGGCGCGCTGGTCGCGGATGCGCTGCAGCCGCGTGACGAGCATCGGGTCGTGCGCGAGGGCGGCCGGAGAGGCGAGCACCGCGCTGAGCACCTGATAGTAGCGGGCGGCCGACAGTCCGAACTGGGAGCGGATCGCGTCGTCCTTGTCCCCGGAGCGGGCCGTCCACTCGCGCTCGAAGGCGAGCACTCGCAGCTCGCGCTCGGACAGACCGATGCCCGGTCTCGGGTCCGTCGTCCTGCTCATCCCTCCAGGGTAGGCAGGCCCACGGCCGCCGCCGGGGAGGCGCTCCGAACGGCTCGTGACCGTGTCGCGGCATGGAGGCGGGGAGTCTCCTCCACAGCCCGCGGAGGCGGAATGGAGCCGTCGCCCCGGGGGTTGGACCAGGTGGAGGGGCGCGACCGCCCCCGTACACTGACGAGGATTCCGAGGGAGACCCATGTCGTCGTATTCCGTGAACAAGTCCGACGCCGAGTGGCGCGAGGAGCTCGACCGCGACCAGTACGCGGTCCTGCGCGAAGCGGCCACCGAGCGCCCGTGGACCGGCGAGCTGCTCGACGAGCACCGCTCCGGCCTCTACACCTGTGCCGCCTGCAGCGCCGAGCTCTTCAAGAGCGGCACCAAGTTCGACTCCGGCTGCGGCTGGCCGAGCTTCTACGAGTCCGTGAACCCGGACGCGGTCCAGCTGATCGAGGACAGCACCCTCGGCATGGTCCGCACCGAGGTCCGCTGCGCGAACTGCGGATCCCACCTGGGACACGTCTTCCCCGACGGCTTCGGCACGCCCACCGGCGACCGCTACTGCATGAACTCGATCGCCCTGAACTTCCAGGCCGAGGGCGAGTGACCGTGTCCTCCTCCCCCGTGCTCGAGGCCGTCCTCGCGCGCCGATCGCGCTCGAAGGTGACGCCGGAGGCTCCGGGGCACGACGAGATCGCGGCGTTCGTCTCGGCGGCGTCGCGTCTCGCCGATCACAGCTCGCTGCGCCCGTGGCGGGTCATCGAGATCCGCGGCGCCGCCCGCGACCGGGTCGGCCGCAGCTTCGCGGTCGCCTCGGGGGCGAAGAAGGACCCGCGGAAGTACATCGAGAAGACGCACCGCGCCTCCCTGCTGCTGGCCGTCGTGGTCAGCGTCAAGAAGTCGAAGGTGCCGGCCTGGGAGCAGGAGGCCGTCGCCTCGGGCGTCGCCCACCTCCTGAGCCTGCTGCTCGACGAGGCGGGCTGGGGTGTCTTCTGGCGCACCGGCTCCTACACGCGCGACAAGGCCGTGCGGAAGGCGCATCGCCTCGAGAAGGGCGAGGAGCTGCTCGGCTGGCTCTACGTCGGCCGTCCCGACGGGAAGATCGGCGGCCCCAAGCGTCCCGTTCCCGCAGAGCGGCACCTCAGCATCCTCGAACCGTGAGACGCGGCGGGCCCCGATCCGGGCGGATCCGGGGCCCGCGATAGGGTGGCCGGGCGCGCGAGCGCACCTGCCGACGTGGCGCAATTGGTAGCGCACCCGACTTGTAATCGGGCGGTTACGGGTTCAAGTCCCGTCGTCGGCTCAGGAGAGAAGAAGGCCCCGACCGCTGTGTGCGGTCGGGGCCTTCTGCATGCGCGGGGCTCCTGCGCGTCCGGGGCTCAGCCCGCGGCGGCCGGAGTGGGCTCGGAGGAGGCCGGAGCCTCGGTGGAGACCGGGGCGTCGCTGGGAGCGGGGGTCTCGGTCGACGCGGGCGTCTCGGTCGACGCGGGGGCCTCGGTCGAGGCGGGCGTGTCACTCGGCGCCGGGGTCTCGGAGGAAGTGGGCGCGGGAGTCGCCGACGAGTAGGAGTCGGCGGCGGCCGAGAGCACGAAGGAGCTGAAGGCGTCCGGGTCGGTCAGCGAGCCCGAGTACGCCTCGCCGTTGACCAGGACGGTCGGGGTGCCCGTGACAGCGGGCACGTCCGTGCCGGGCAGCGGACCCGAGGTGGCGCGCTCGGTCGCGGCGCGGACCCAGCTCACGAAGCTCTGGTCGTCGATGCAGGTGTTCACGGCCGCCGTGTCCTCGACGCCCGCCTGCGAGGCGTAGTCCTTCAACTGGTCGTCCGAGAGTCCGTCTGTCCCCTCCGCCGGCTGGTTGGCGAACAGCAGGGAGTTGAAGTCGAAGAAGGAGTCGGGCGAGCGGTCCGCGACGCACGCGGCGGCGTTGGCCGAGCGCTCCGAGTACTTGGTTCCGTTGGAGCGGGTCGTGAGGATGGCGATCGGGTGGATCTCGACCGTCGCGGCACCGCTGGTCACCCACTCCTTGATCTGGTCGCCGTTGGTCTTCTCGAACTGGCCGCAGTAGGGGCAGAGGTAGTCGAGGTAGACCCGGATGTCGACCGTGCCGGCCGAGGTGTCGAGCGCGCTGGGGGTGGGCGTCCCGTCGGCGGCGACGGCACCGCTCGTCTGCGCGACCATGTTCTCGCCGATGACGACACCGTCGCTCGCCATGTTCGCCGGGCCCGGGCCCGCGGGGCGGATGCTCGAGGTGACGGCGAAGACCACGATCACGACGACCGCGATCACGACGGCGGCGAGCCCGCCCTGCAGGGCGAAGCGGCTCACGCGGTCGCGGCGCTTCTGCTGCTCGCGCAGGCGGCGCGCCTTCTCTCGGGCGGCCTCTCGTCGCTGGTTCTTCGAGAGACGGTCGTTGGCTCCGCCGGTGGTCATGACAAGAACGCTCCGAATGAGAGAGGGGGAAGAAGGGGGTCGCCGGGCGCGACTCGCCGGAATCCTACGCGCGAGCCCTGGGAAACCTCCAAACGACGGATACGCGGTGCCCGACCGACGACTGTCGGCCCCGTGGCATACTGTGACGGTTGGTCGGAGTCGCCCACGCGATGATGACCATCACTTCCATTCACTCGGATCGTCCGGCACGTACCTGCCGGTGAAGGAGCAAGAACAATGGCGTCCGTAACTTTCGACCACGCGTCCCGCGTCTACCCCGGGGCCACTCGTGCCTCCGTCGACAAGCTCAACCTCGAGGTGGGCGACGGCGAGTTCCTCGTCCTCGTCGGCCCCTCCGGCTGCGGCAAGTCCACCTCCCTGCGCATGCTCGCCGGCCTCGAGGAGGTCAACGAGGGCCGCATCCTCATCGGCGACCGCAACGTCACGGACGTTCCGCCGAAGGACCGCGACATCGCGATGGTCTTCCAGAACTACGCGCTGTACCCGCACATGTCGGTCGCCGAGAACATGGGCTTCGCGCTCAAGATCGCCGGCGTCAACAAGGACGAGCGCGCCGCGCGGGTCCTCGAGGCCGCGAAGATGCTCGACCTCGAGCCCTACCTGAACCGCAAGCCGAAGGCGCTCTCCGGTGGCCAGCGCCAGCGCGTCGCGATGGGCCGCGCCATCGTCCGCAAGCCCCAGGTCTTCCTCATGGACGAGCCGCTGTCGAACCTCGACGCCAAGCTCCGCGTGTCCACCCGCACCCAGATCGGCACGCTGCAGCGCCGCCTGGGCATCACCACGGTCTACGTCACCCACGACCAGACCGAGGCGCTCACCATGGGCGACCGCATCGCGGTCCTCAAGGACGGCCTCCTCCAGCAGGTCGGCTCGCCCCGCGACCTGTACGAGAACCCGAACAACGTCTTCGTGGCCGGCTTCATCGGCTCGCCCGCGATGAACCTCTTCCACGCGGACGTCACCGACGGCGGCGTCAAGTTCGGCGACACCGTCCTCCCGATCGCCCGCGAGGCGCTCGCGAAGACGAGCCAGAAGGTCGTCACGCTCGGCGTGCGCCCGGAGGACGTCACCGTCTCGACCCAGCCCGGCGGACTGCCGATCGAGGTCGACCTCATCGAGGAGCTCGGCTCGGACGGCTACCTCTACGGCCACACCGAGGTCGAGGGCCGCCGCACCGACATCGTCGCGCGCGTCGACGGCCGCGTGCACCCGACCGCGGGCGACCGCGTGTACGTGACCGCGAACCACCGCGTGCACATCTTCGACGCGGAGTCGGGCGAGCGCCTCTCCTGAGCCTCCTCCTGCACCGCACGCTGCCGCCGTCCCCTCCAGGGCGGCGGCAGCGTCGTCTGCGGCTCCCCCACCGTCCGACACGCGACACGAACGGCGCACCATGTCCGGCTCCCTGAACATCACCTCGGCCACCGTCGACCCGGCCCTGCTCGACCTGCCGTGGAACCTGCGGCTCGACGACTGGCCCGACGAGTACATCGCCGCCCTGCCGAAGGGCATCTCGCGGCACACGGTCCGTTTCGCCCACCTCTCCGGTCACGTCGTCGCCGTCAAGGAGACGACCGCCGAGATGTCGCGGCGCGAGTACGAGATGCTGAAGACGCTGCAGCGCCTCGACGTGCCGTGCGTGGTGCCGGGCGCGGTGATCACGAACCGCACCGACGACGAGGGCGAGGCCCTGCCCGCCGTGCTGGTCACCCGTCACCTCAAGTTCTCGCTCCCCTACCGGGCGCTCTTCTCGCAGACGCTGCGGCCGGACACGGCGACCCGTCTGGTCGACGCGCTGGCGCTCCTCCTGGTCCGCCTGCACGTGATCGGCTTCTTCTGGGGCGACGTGTCCCTTTCGAACACCCTCTTCCGGCGCGATGCCGGCGCCTTCGCCGCCTACCTGGTCGATGCGGAGACCGGGCAGCTCTACTCGGGCGGCCTCTCGAACGGCCAGCGCGAGAACGATCTGGAGATCGCCCGCGTCAACATCGCCGGCGAGCTGCTCGACCTCGAGGCCGGCGGTCGCGTCGACGACGACCTCGATCCGATCACGGTCTCCGACGGCATCGTCGCGGCGTACCGCAGCCTCTGGAAGGAGCTGACCGGTGCCGAGTCGTTCGCGACCTCGGAGCGCTGGCGGATCAACGACCGCGTGAACCGGCTGAACGAGCTGGGCTTCGACATCGAGGAGCTCGCGATCAAGACCGACGAGGCCGGGTCCACGGTGCGGATCCAGCCGAAGGTGGTCGACGCCGGCCACCACCAGCGGCGGCTGCTCCGTCTCACCGGGCTGGACGCGCAGGAGAACCAGGCGCGGCGCCTGCTCAACGACCTCGACTCGTACACGGCGACCTACGACAAGCAGGGCCTGGACGAGGAGATGGTGGCGCACGAGTGGCTGGCGCAGGTGTTCGAGCCGGTCATCCGCTCGATCCCCCGTGATCTCAAGGGCCGCCTGGAGCCGGCCGAGATGTTCCACCAGCTGCTCGAGCACCGATGGTTCATGTCGCAGCAGCAGGCGCGCGACGTCCCCCTGGCGGAGGCGGTCACCGCCTACGTGAACGACATCCTGCGTCACCGCCGCGACGAGGCGACGGTCATCGCTCCTCCCACCGAGGCGCTGACCCTCCCGAACCTCGTCCTCGACGAGTCCGGCGACGCCGAGCTCACCGACGAGGACGCCGACGTCGACTGGACCAAGAACGTCTGACCCCCCACCACCGCAAGAGGGCCCGTGCCATCAGCACGGGCCCTTTTCGCATTCCCCCGGCTCGCTCGCCGCAGGCGGCGCCCCTGACATCCAGACCCGTAGCGCGGGTGCCGGCGTGGTGAGCTGCAAGGCGGAGGAGGAAGCGATACCGGCGGTATCGCGCCCGACGACAACGCGGCAGATCGCCGCGCCGGCGCCCGCGCGGTGAGCTGCAAGGCGGAGGAGGAAGCGATACCGGCGGTATCGCGCCCGACGACAACGCCGCAGATCGCCGTGCCAGCGCCCGCGCTACTCGGAGGCGGAGCGGAGTTTGGAGATCTCGTAGAGCGCGACCGACGCCGCGATCCCGGCGTTGAGGGATTCGGTGGCGGAGCTGATCGGAATGGAGACGACGGCGTCGCACTGCTCGGTGACGAGGCGGGAGAGGCCCTTGCCCTCGCTGCCGACGACGACGAGGAGCGGCCGGTCGGCGAGTTCGAGGCCGGGCAGCATCACGTCGCCGTCGCCGTCGAGTCCGATGACGAAGACGCCGGCGCGCTTGAAGTCCTTGATCATGGCGGTGAGGTTGGACGCCATCGCGACGGGGATGCGCGCGGCGGCTCCGGCGGAGGTCTTCCAGGCGGCGGAGTTGAGGCCCACGGAGCGGCGCTGCGGGACGATGACGCCCTGGCCGCCGAACGCGGCGACGGAGCGGATGATCGCTCCGAGGTTGCGCGGGTCGGTGATGCCGTCGAGGGCGACGAGGAGGGGGACCGCTCCGCGGGAGACGCTGCGCTCGAGCAGGTCGCTCGGGTGGGCGTACTCGTAGGGCGGCACCTTCAGCACGAGGCCCTGGTGCACGGAGTCGGGGCCGGCGAGGCGGTCGAGCTCCGGGCGCATGACCTCGAGCACGGGAAGGCCGCGGGCGGTGGCGATCTTGAGCGCCTCCTTGACCCGGTCGTCCATCTCGATGCGGGTCGCGAGGTAGAGGGTGGTGGCCGGGATGCTGGCGCGCAACGCCTCGAGGACCGAGTTCCGGCCCGTCACCATCTCGAAGTCGTCGCCGCTCTTGGGCTTGCGCGACGGAGCGGGGCGCCCCTGTCCGCGGGCGGCCGCGGAGAGGGCTCCGCCGGGGCGGCCCTTGCCGCCTGCGGCGACGAAGCGCTCGCGCGCGAGCTTCGCCTTGCCTGCGGGGTGGTAGGGCCGGTCCTCGGCCTTGGGCGTGGGCTTCTTGCCCTCGAGGGCCTGACGGCCCTGACCGCCGGAACCGACGGCCTTGCCCTTGCTCTTCTTTCGGACCGCTCCGGGGCGGCCGGGCTTATTCGCCATCGAGACTCCAATGCGCACCCGTCTGGGTGTCTTCGATCGTGATTCCCGCCGCGGCGAGATCGGTTCGGATGCGGTCGGCGCTCGCCCAGTCGCGCTGCTCGCGCGCGGTCTGGCGTTCGGCGACCAGGCGGTCGACCAGCACGCTGAGCGCGCGGTACGAGGGTTCGTCGTCGGAGCGCGCCCACTCGGGCGCCTCCGGGTCGATGCCGAGCACGGCCGCCATCGCGAGCACCTGGGTGCGCAGGGCCGAGACGGAGCCGAGGTCCTCGGCGTCGAGGGCGGCGTTGCCGGCGCGCACGGTCTCGTGCAGGACGCCGATGGCCTGCGGGACGGACAGGTCGTCGTCCATCGCCTCGGCGAACTCCTCCGGGACCACCGGCTCGCCGAGCGCGGCGAACCGCGTGCCGTCGAGGCGGCGGCGGGAGCGCTCGAGGAAGCCCTCGATCCGCTCCAGCGCCGCTTCGGCCTCCTCGAGGGCCCCGTCGTGGAACTCGAGGGTGGAGCGGTAGTGGGCCGAGCCGAGGTAGTAGCGGACGACGAGCGGGCGGGCCGCCTCGAGCAGCTCGGAGGCGAACACCGAGTTGCCGAGCGACTTGCTCATCTTCTGGCCGATGACGGACACGAGACCGTTGTGCAGCCAGTAGCTGGCGAAGGCGTGGCCGGCGGCGCTGGACTGGGCGAGCTCGTTCTCGTGGTGGGGGAAGCGCAGGTCGAGCCCGCCGCCGTGGATGTCGAACTGGGTGCCGAGGTACTTCGTCGACATCGCGGAGCACTCGATGTGCCAGCCGGGGCGGCCGGCGCCCCACGGCGAGGCCCAGGCGGCCGACTCGGGCTCCTCCGGCTTGGCGCCCTTCCAGAGAGCGAAGTCGTGCGGGTCGCGCTTGCCGCGCGGGTCGGCGTCGGTCGCCGCCTCCATGCTCTCGAGGCGCTGGTGGGTGAGTGAGCCGTAGTCCGGCCAGGACCGCGTGTCGAAGTAGACGTCGCCGGAGTCGTCGGGCGCCGGGTAGGCGTGACCGCGCTCGATCAGGGTCTGGATGAGCGTGATCATCTCGGCGATGCTCGCGGTCGCGCGCGGCTCGTAGGTCGGCGGGAGGATGCCGAGGGCCGTGTACGCGGCGGTGAACTCGAGCTCCACGCGGTAGGCGAGGGCCCACCACTGCTCGACCGGCGCGCCCTCGGGCACCCGACGCCGCGCGTCCTCGGCGATGGCGAGGATCTTGTCGTCGATGTCGGTGACGTTGCGCACCAGGGTGACCTGGAAGCCGCGGTACGCCAGCCAGCGGCGCAGCTGGTCGTAGGCGAGGGCGGAGCGCAGGTGCCCGATGTGGGGCGAGGACTGCACGGTGGGTCCGCAGACGTACATCCCGACCTCGTTCTCGCGGAGGGGGACGAAATCGACGAGGGCCTGGGCCTTCGAGTCATGCAGTCGCAGAGTCACGCGGGCGAGTTTACCGGGCGGACCGCTCCCGGCCGGGTCGGCGGCTCCGCCCGGGGACTACCGGGTGACAGCGGGGGTGGGGACGACGAGTGCCGTCGCGGTCGCGGCGACCCCCTCGCCCCGGCCGGTGAAGCCCAGCGCGTCCGAGGTGGTGGCGGCGACGCTGACCGGTGCGCCGAGCAGCTCCGAGAGCAGCCTCTGCGCCTCGTCGCGCCGCGGCGAGAACTTCGGGCGGTTGCCGATGAGCTGCACCGAGACGTTGCCGACGGCGAAGCCGGCGGCCTCCACCAGCTCGCGGGTCGCGCGGAGAAAGACCTCGCCGTGGGCGTCCGCGAAGCGCGGGTCGGCCGTGCCGAAGCGGGAGCCGATGTCGCCGAGACCCGCCGCCGCCAGGAGCGCGTCGCAGATCGCGTGGGCGACCGGATCGCCGTCGCTGTGCCCGGACAGGCCCCGCTCCCCCGGCCAGTGCAGCCCGGCGAGCCAGAGCGGCGACGCGTCGTCGAAGGCGTGCACGTCCGTGCCGATGCCGACGCGCGGCACGACGACGACGGGCGGCGGTGCGAGCACCTGCTCGGCGCGGGCCAGGTCCCAGGGGGTGGTGATCTTGAAGGCGAGCGGGTCGCCGGCGACGACGATCGAGGGGCCGCCGCGCGAGGCGAGGAGCGCCGCGTCGTCGGTGAAGTCCTCCTCCGCCGAGGCGTAGGCCTCGTCGAGGAGCACGCGCGGGAAGCCCTGCGGCGTCTGCACCGCGGCGAGCTCGGAGCGGTCCACCGTGCCGAGGATCCCGCCGTCGGCGCGGATGCGCTTGATCGTGTCGGTAACCGGCAGACCCGGGATCACTCCACCGCGCGTCTCCCGGACCGCCGCGATCACCCGCTCGAACTGGTCGACGGGCGTGAGGGCGCGGGCGGCGTCGTGCACGAGCACCGTCTCGACGGCCGGACCGAGCGCCCGGAGCCCTCGAGCGACCGACTCCTGGCGGCTGGCGCCTCCGGCGACGACGCTGACGGAGCCGTCCGGGGCTCCGGCGGCGTGCGCGAGAGCGGCCGTCTCCTCGAGGAGGGCGGCGGGAGCCACGACGACGATCTGGACCGGCTCCGCGAGCAGCAGCACCGTGCGCAGGCTGCGCTCGAGGATCGTCCTCCCCGCGCAGTCGACGTAGGCCTTGGGGCGCTCGCGGCCGAGCCTCGTGCCGCTGCCGGCGGCGACGACGACGACGGCCGCGGTCGGCGCGCCGGCCGGACCGTTCAGGATGCGAGGACCTCGTCGAGGAGCACGGAGGCGGCGTCCTCGTCGGTCTTCTCGGCCAGGGCGAGCTCGGAGACGAGGATCTGGCGGGCCTTGGCGAGCATGCTCTTCTCCCCCGCCGAGAGGCCGCGGTCGCGGTCGCGGCGGGTGAGGTCGCGGACGACCTCGGAGACCTTGACGACGTCGCCGGACCCGAGCTTCTCGAGGTTGGCCTTGTAGCGGCGCGACCAGTTGGTCGGCTCCTCGACGACCTCGGCGCGCAGGACCTCGAACACGCGCTCGACGCCATCGCGGCCGATGACGTCGCGGACGCCGACCAGGTCGACGTTGTCGGCGGGCACCTCGATGACGAGGTCGCCCTGCGCGACGCGGAGCTTCAGGTACGTCTTCTCCTGGCCCTTGATCGTCCGGGTCTTCACCTCGGCGATCGTGGCGGCTCCGTGATGGGGGTAGACGACCGTCTCTCCGACCTCGAACTGCATGCGACGTCCTTTCAGCGGCGGACAGATTACCATGCGCGCCGAGCGGGACGGGAGTCCGGACGGGCGGAGCCGCGGTGCTCGCTACGCTAGCCTGGTGTCGGCTCGTGCACAGTGAAGTCGCCCTGTCCGGGGCGAGCGGGGCCGACGATCTGGAGGTTCCTGTGAAGGCGCGTATCGCTGCATCCGTCGTTCTCGCGGTCGGCGTCGCCCTCGCTACCGCCGGCTGCAACCTTGTCGCCCCGCAGGCGACGCGCAAGATCTACGACCCGAGCGACGGAGTCGGCGCGACGATCGGCGATCTCGCCATCCGCAACGCGATGATCGTCTCGGACGACGGCGAGGCCGGCACCCTGATCGTGACGCTCGTGAACTCCACCGATGAGGCGCTGAGCGTCGAGGTGCAGTACGAGGGCTCCGCGGGCCGCACCAGCGACACCGTCGACGCCGTCCCCGGCCGTACCGAGGTCCGCCCCGACAGCACCGAGGCCGTCCAGATGGACGACATCGACACCATTCCCGGCGGCCTGCTCCCCGTCTACTTCCAGTACGGCTCCGAGCAGGGCAAGGAGCTCCTCGTCCCCGTCCTGACGAACGCCCTCGAGGCCTACTCGACGCTGACTCCCGCTCCCTCCGCGACGCCGACCGTCACCCCGACGGCCGACCCCGCCCGGACCGCGCTCCCCACTCCCACCGCCGAGCCCGGCGTCGACGCTCCCACCGCGGAGTAGCCCCCTCCGCCCTCGAGGGCCGTCAACCCCGGAGGGCGTCCCTTCGTCGTCCCCGCAGGTCTCGATCCGCCGACTCCGTCGGCCACTCGACCACCATTCGCGCGACGTCCGGCTGCGCGCGTCTCGATACACCGACCACTCGAGCACCACGCCCTGAGCGACACCCCTGCCCGGCTCGTCGCGCAGCGACGGCCCACCCCACCTGGCTCGTCGCGCAGCGACGGCCTCGTCCCCCACCCCTCCAGTACAGGGTTGATCGCGGGTCCTGGCGGGGTGAGCTGCAAGGCGGAGGAGGACGCGATACCAGCGGTATCGCAACCGACGACAACGCCGCAGATCGCCCCGCCAGGGCCCGCGATCAAGCGTCGAAGCGGTAGCCGAGGCCGCGGACAGTAACCAGGAGCACCGGCTCCTTCGGCGTCTTCTCGATCTTCGAGCGGATGCGCTTGACGTGGACGTCGAGGGTCTTCGTGTCGCCGAAGTAGTCGCTCCCCCAGACGCGGTCGATGAGCTGGCCGCGGGTGAGGACGCGGCCCGCGTTGCGGAGGAGCATCTCGAGGAGCTCGAACTCCTTGAGGGGCATCGGGGTCTCGACGCCGTCGACTTCGACCGTGTGGCGTTCGATGTCCATGCGGACGGGGCCCGCGACGACGATCCGCTCCTCGCCGGGCTCCTCGGTGCGGCGTCGGAGGACGGCGCGGATGCGGGCGAGCAGTTCGCGGGTGGAGTAGGGCTTGGTGACGTAGTCGTCCGCGCCGAGCTCCAGGCCGACGACGATGTCCACTTCGGAGTCCTTGGCGGTGACCATGATGATCGGGACGGAGGAGCGGGTGCGGATCTCGCGGCAGACCTCGGTGCCGGGCATGCCGGGCAGCATGAGGTCGAGGAGGATCAGGTCGTAGTCGCTCTCGTCGAAGGCGGCGACGGCGCGGTTGCCGTCCTCGGCGACGGTGACGTCGTAGCCCTCGCGTTCGAGCAGGTAGCTGAGGGGCTCGCTGAGGGCGCTCTCGTCCTCGACGAGCAGGATGCTGGTCACGCGTGTTCTCCTATCGGGGCGGTCGCCGCGAAGGGCGTCCGGGCGGGGTCGGCTTCGGGGAGCCGGATGGTGAAGGTGGAGCCGCGGCCGGGCTTGGACCAGACGCGGACGTCGCCGCCGTGGTTCTGCACGGCGTGCTTGACGATGCTGAGGCCGAGGCCGGTGCCGCCGGTGTGGCGGGAGCGGGCCTGGTCGACGCGGTAGAAGCGCTCGAACACCCGGTCGAGGTCCTCCTCCGGGATGCCGATGCCCTGGTCGGTGACGGCGATCTCGACGACTCCGCCGGTGGAGCGGACGCCGATGCCCACGCGGGAGCCGGCGGGCGAGTACTGGATGGCGTTGGCGAGGAGGTTGTGCAGCGCCGAGACGAGCATCTTCTCCTGCCCCACGACGTAGGCCTTCTTCATCCCGCCCTTGACCAGGGTGACGTCGTGCGACTCCGCCATGACGTGGGTGGTCTCGAGCGCCGCCGTGACGACGTCGTCGACGCGGATGATCTCGGCGGAGCCGGCGACGTCGGCGGCCTGGAGGCGGGAGAGCTCGATGATCTCGCGGGTGATCTTCGCGAGGCGGTGCGACTCCTGGGTCAGCCGGTGCGCGAAGCGGCGCACCTGCTGGGGGTCGTCGGCGGCGGAGTCGAGGGCCTCGGCGAGCAGGCCGACGGCGCCGATCGGGGTCTTCAGCTCGTGGGAGATGTTGGCGACGAAGTCCCGGCGGACGGCCTCGAGCCGGCGCGCCTCGGTGTGGTCCTCGGCGATGACGAGGACGTAGCGGGAGCCGAGGCGGGTCGCGTGGACGACGAGCGTCACGGCGGCGTCGGAGAGCGGGCTGGTCGCGAGCTCGAGGTCCTGGACGATGTCGTCGCCGAAGCGGCGGACGCGGTCGACGATGGCGGCGAGGTCGGGGTGGAGCAGCGTGTCCTGCGAGACCAGGCCGAGCGCGACGGCGCGGGTGGACGCCTTCAGCACGTTGTGAGACGGGTCGGTCACGAAGGCGGGCGAGCCGACGGCGTCGATGATCGCCTCGATCCCCTCGGGGAGCCCGACCGAGATCACGTCCTGCGCGATGCGGCCCTGGCGGGCGGCGAGCGTGAGCACGGTCGTCAGAAGGATCCCGATCGCGACACCGAGAACGAGCGACAGAACCACGATCAAGCCCGAATCCACGGACCCAGGCTAACCATCCACCGGGCGTCCCCCTACCGGACGCCCGTCGATCCTCCGGGGGTCGAGTACTGTTCAAAAGCCCGGCACCGTCCGTTAACCTGCCGTGGTCATCATGACTGCGCCTGCGCCCACGGAGTGCAGTCGCAGCGGCGTGCGAGGTGCTCGCCGCAGATCCGGCGCCGTCGTCCGCGCGCGCCGTAGAGAGGGTCGAACACAGATGCGCGAAGTTTTCCAGCAGGAGCTGGCCGAGGTCCAGGAACGACTCGTCGAGATCTCCGGACTCGTCGAGATCGCCATCGAGAAGGCGACCCAGGCGTTCAACCACTCCGACGTCACCCTCGCGGAGGAGGTCATCGCGAGCGACGCGCGCATCGACGAGCTGGCCATCAGCCTCGACGAGCTCGCGATCGACATCCTCGCCCGGCAGAACCCGGTCGCCCGCGACCTGCGGATCGTCGTCTCGGCGCTGCGCATCAGCGCGTCGCTCGAGCGGATGGGCGACATCGCCGAGCACATCGCCCAGCTCTCGCGCTACCGCTTCCCCGACAAAGTGGTCCCCAAGAGCCTGCGTCCGACGTTCGTCGAGATGGGCCGCCTCGACGTGGTCGTCGCGCACAAGCTGACCGACCTGCTCCGCTCGCAGGACCCGCGCATCGCCGAGGAGATCCGCGACGAGGACGACAAGATCGACGAGCTGCACGTCAGCGTCTTCGACAAGGTGCTCAGCGAGGCGTGGAAGGGCCAGGCCGCCGACACCGTCGACGCGACCCTCGCCAGCCGCTACCACGAGCGCTTCGCCGACCACGCCGTGTCGATCGCCAAGAAGGTCCAGTACCTGATCTCGGGCGACTACTCCTAGTCGACACCGCGGGCTCCGGCCCGTCTCACCGTCCGGCCCGCAGGAACGATCGTCTCCTGCGGGCCGGACGTGTCCGTGCCGTCCCCGTCGGAGCTGCGGACGGGAACGGCCCGCCGGAGTCGAGGACTCGGGCGGGCCGTTCGCGCGTGCGGGTCGGTGCTACTTCTTGGCGCCCTGGGCGGCGACGGCGGCGGCACCGGCGGCCGCGGCCTCCGGGTCGAGGTAGCGCGCCTCCCCGATGGGCTCGAAGTCCTCGTTCAGCTCGTAGACGAGCGGGATCCCGGTCGGGATGTTGAGCTCCGCGATGTCCGAGTCCGAGATGCCGTCGAGCGTCTTCACCAGCGCGCGGAGGGAGTTGCCGTGCGCGGTGATCATGACGGTCTTGCCCGAGGCGAGGTCCGGCTTGATGTCGGACTCCCAGTAGGGCAGCATCCGCTCGATCACGAGCTTCAGCGACTCGGTGCGGGGCAGGGCGTCGCCGAGGTCCGCGTAGCGCTCGTCGTGCGCCTGCGAGTACTGGTCGTCGTCGTCGAGCGGGGGCGGCGGCACGTCGAAGGAGCGGCGCCAGGTCTGGAACTGCTCGGGGCCGTACTCGGCGAGGGTCTGCGCCTTGTCCTTGCCCTGCAGGGCGCCGTAGTGGCGCTCGTTGAGGCGCCAGGAGCGCTTGACGTCGATCCACAGGCGGTCGGCGACCTCGAGGGCGATGTTGGCGGTCTGGATCGCGCGCGTCTGGCGCGACGTGTAGACGATGTCGGGGTGCAGGCCCGCGTCGGTCAGCAGCTCGCCGGCGCGGGTGGCCTCCGCGACTCCCTGCTCGGTCAGGCGCACGTCGACCCAGCCGGTGAAGAGGTTCTTCTGGTTCCACTCGCTGTTGCCGTGGCGCACGAGGATGAGGGTGTAGGTCTCGGACATGCGTCCAGCTTAGAGGCGGCCCCCTCGCCCGCGGATACGCTGGAGAGCATGCCCATCGGAGCCGTCACCCGCGGAACGACGGGCACGAACCGCCTCCGCCGGGTCGACCGCCGGCTCGCCGAGCTGCCCGTAGTGCGCAGCACCGCCTCCCCGCTCGTCGTCGATCTCGGCTTCGGGGCGAGCGCGGTCACCACGCTCGAGCTGCACCGCCGGCTCGTCCGGGCCGCGCCCGACGTCGAGGTGCTCGGCCTCGAGATCGAGCCCGCCCGAGTCGACACCGCTCGACGCCAGCTCGCCCGGGTGAGGGAGGGCGGCACGCCGTTCCCCGCGGACGCGCGCGTGCGCTTCGAGCGCGGCGGCTTCGAGGTGCCCCTGCCCGCGGGGCGGCGGGCGGGCGTCATCCGCGCCTTCAACGTGCTCCGCCAGTACGACGAGGACGCGGTGGAGGGAGCCTGGGCGACGATGACGGACCGTCTGCAGCCCGACGGCGTCCTGGTCGAGGGCACCTGCGACGAGATCGGCCGCATCTGCACCTGGATCGAGGTCGGCCGGGAGGGCCCGCGCTCGCTGACCCTCTCGCTCCGGCTCGCGGCGATCCCCTCGCCGATGACGGCGGCCGAGCGCCTGCCGAAGGCCCTCATCCACCGCAACGTGCCCGGCGAGGGCGTGCACGCCTTCCTCTCCTCCCTCGAGCGGGCGTGGACGCTGAACGCCCCTCTCGCCGTCTACGGTCCGGGTCAGCGCTGGATCGCGGCGGTCCGGGACCTCCGGCCGGAGTGGCCGGTCCTCGGCGGGCCGCGGCGCTGGCGCCTGGGCGAGGTGACGGTCGCGTGGGAGGCGGTCGCCCCCTCCTCCTGAGCGCCGGGCCTGAGCACCGGGCCTGAGCACCGGACCTGAGCACCGGACCTCCTGAGCCCTAGGCGAGCGGGGGCAGGGCGGCCCGCGCCTCGGCGGGAGCGGCGCCGGTCGCCGTGAGCAGGTCGACGACGAGCGGGCGGAGCAGGACGAGCACCGTCTTCTCGGCGAGGCGCGCCTCCGGGATCAGCCGCTGGGGGTCGAGCGTGGTCGCGAGCAGCACGAGGTCCTGACGCGCCAGGGCGAGCACCGACGGATCGGCGACCGCGCGGCCGAGCAGCGCGATGCCCGGGCCGAGGGCGGCGACCGCTCCGGCGAGCTCCGGCCGCGGGGCGCCGTCCCGGACGAGGAAGTCGGTGCGGCGCGCGACGATGCGCAGGTTGCGGGTCGCGAGGTCCAGCGCGGACAGCATCACGGCCTGGCGGGAGAGCTCGCCGCGGTGCCGGCGGACGAACGGCGAGATCCGGGCGACGCCGGTCGCGGAGTCGAGCGCCGCGGTCCAGCCGTCGATGACCGGCTGCGTCCCGCGGATCCGCTCGAGGGCTGCGGTGGACGCCGAGGAGTCGCCCCGGCGGAGCGCCTCGGCCAGCTCCTCCACGGTCCGGCTGAGCGCGGTGAGGAGCCGGTGCGCCTCGGCCCGCGCTGTGCGCAGCGGCGGGCGGGGCACGATCGCCGTGCAGAGCAGCGCCGCGAGCCCGCCGATCAGGCCGTCGACGCTCCGGGTGAAGACGCCTCCGTCCGGCGCAGGGAGGACCATCACCAGCATCGCCTGGGTCCCGGCGGCCACCGCGAACCCCGGCGAGGGCGAGAGGGCCCGGCCGAGCGTGAAGACGATCGCGAGGACGACGGCGAGCTGCCAGACGCCGCTCCCCCACAGCAGGAGCAGGACCTCGCTGGCCGTGATGCCGATGAGCATCCCCGTCGCTGTCTCGGCCACCTGCTTGGGGCGGGTGTCGCGCGCGATGCCGAGGCTCGAGATCGTGGCCGTCAGCGCCAGCACCGGCGCGGGGTGCCCGAGGAGGAAGTGCGCGACGGAGTAGGCGAGGGTCGCCGCGAGCACGATCTGCAGCACGGCGGGGAGCGACGCCCCCGCGCGGGCGAGGGCGCGCGCGGGACTCAGCTCGGGGGTCCGGACGAGACCGCGCAGCCGCTCGGCCGCCCGGCCCCGCTCGGCGGGACGTGCGGCCACCACGGCGTGGCCTACCTGGTCGTCGCCCCGAGGCGGGGCAGGCGGGGCACTCCCGCCTCCGCTCCGGCTCCGGGCGGGACCACGACCTCCTGGGCCGCGGCCACGCGCGAGTCGCCGGCCAGCACGGTCAGCTCGAGATCCACCGGGACGCTCCGCTTGACGACCGCGAGAGCGACCGGTCCGTCCTCGTAGTGCCAGGCGCTGGAGGTGACCGTGCCGACGTCGACCGGCTCGCCGCCCTTGAGCGCCGTGACGACGTCGCCGTGGGCGGGGAGGACCGAGTCGGAGCCGTCGAGCTGCAGCAGGACCAGGCGCCGGGGCGGGTGGCCGAGATTGTGCACCTTCGCCACCGTCTCCTGGCCCCGGTAGCAGCCCTTGGCGAGGTGCACGCTCGAGCGGAGGAGGTCGAGCTCGTGCGGGATGGACCGCTCGTCGACCTCGGTCGCGTGGCGCGGGCGCCAGGCGGCGATGCGCAGCGCCTCGAGGGCGTCGACTCCCGCGAGGGCCACTCCCACCCCGACGGCCGTCTCCGCGAGGGCCTCGAGGGCCGCTCGCGGGACCAGGACCTCGCGGAGCTCCCAGGAGGCCCCGGGGTGCTCTGTGGTCAGCGCATACTGCCAGCCGCCCGGCTGGACCTGCGACCACGGGTCGCTCCAGACGACGGGCTCCTCGGCCAGGGACAGGGCGAGCGTCAGGGCCGGCCCGTCGCCGAGGGCGGCGAGGGTCGCGAAGTCGTCGGTGCGGTCGGCGACCTCGACGCGGAGCATGAAGCGCATCCGGTCGAGCCAGGCGGCCAGGCCGGCCGTCTCGTCGCGGTCGAGCAGGAGCCAGGCGGTCTCGCCGTCGTCGACGAGGCGGATGACGTGCTCGATCCGGCCGGTCGGGTCGAGCAGGAGCGTCTCGGCGGACGCGCCGGGAGCGAGGCGCGAGACGGCCTGGCTGGTGAGCGAGTCGATCCAGGTGAGGCGGTCCGGCCCCGTGACGGTCACGACGCCGCGGCCGGAGAGGTCGACGAGCGCGGTGCCCGCGGCGAGAGCGCGCTGCTCGCGGAAGGGCTCGCCGTAGTGGGCGGCGACGCCGGGCTCGGCGGCGCTCGTCGTCGCGACGGCGCCCGGGGCGGCCAGGAGCGGGGAGAGCGCGTCAGTCGACACGGGCGAGCCGTCCGGAGGAGTGGGTCCGCAGGCCCTGGCCGAGCGCGGCGATGTCCCACGCCCACAGCAGGTGGTCGTCGACCAGGCCGTAGAGGCGCGTGGCGGCGGCGTAGTCCTTCGCCGCGGCGGTGCGCATCACCGCGTCGGTCGCGAGGTCGATCCGCGGCCCCTTGACCTGGCCGAGGTAGAGCTCGCTGACCCCGTCCGGGTGCACGAGCGAGACCTCGATGTCGAACCCGCCGGCGGCGTTGCGCAGCGTCTCGACGGACTCCGCGTCGGGGAAGGCGGGTGCGCCGCGGCCGGGCAGCATTCCCGGGCCGGCGTCGGAGTCGGTCAGAGCGCGGCTGAGGCGCCAGTAGCCGGTCTCGGTGACCAGCGGCCGGGGCGCCTCCTCGGCGCCCTCCTCGATCAGCCACGTGTAGGAGTTGTAGTTGAGGTACGGGAGGCCGTCGTAGCTGAAGCTGATGCGATGGCCGAACTCGGCCTGGACGGAGTCGTCGCCGATCGTGTAGTCGATGACGCCCGAGCCCTCCCAGACGCCGAGCAGCCAGGACAGGGGGACGAGCTCGGGCGGCAGGCCCGACGGAAGCGAGATCACTCGGGCTCCGGCGGCGGCTAGCGCTGGCCGCGGTAGAGCTTGTAGACGACCACGCCGGAGACCCACGCGATGGCGAGGGAGGCGAGCCCGAGCAGACCGAGGTAGAAGAGTTCCAGGGCGAGAAGCATGCGCTCATCCTACCCGCCGCCTCCGACGCAGGGGCGGGGCGGACGCGACCGCTCAGGCGGTGCGGATCCGGGCGCTCGGGACGGGAGGACGCGACTGCTCAGGCGGGGAGGAGGAGGGCGATCCCGCTCGCGACCGCGACCACGGCCATCGCTCCGACGATGCTCGTCATCGCGCGGAGGAGGTACCCCTCGGCGCGGGCCACGGCGAGCTGCACCGCGAAGGTCGCGAGCAGGCAGCCGCCGAACGTCAGCGCGAGCCAGAGCTGCCGGGACTCCGGAGCGGCGATCGCCAGCGTCAGCACGGAGCCCGCGAGTGCGAGCGCCCAGACGACTCCGATGCCCACCCGATCCCTGCCCATCCGACAATTGTGCCCCAGGCGGACGCCCCTCCCGGCCCGCCGCTAGTATTGCGGGCAGACCAGTTCTGGAGGATCCGTGGCGCAGTTGTTGATACTGACCTCGGCGGGAGGCGCCGAGGTGCTCCCCGCACTGGGGCTCCTCAGCCACCGGACCCGGCAGATCCCCGCGGAGCCCGCCCAGCTCGTGAACGCCCCGAGCTGCGATCTGATCCTGGTCGACGCGCGGCAGGACCTCGCCAGCGCCAAGTCGCTCTGCAAGATCCTCACGACCACGGGCATCAACGTCCCCCTCATCCTGATTCTCACGGAGGGCGGGCTCACGGCCGTCTCGGCCGACTGGGGCGTCAACGACGTCATCCTCGACTCGGCCGGCCCCGCCGAGGTCGACGCCCGCATCCGCCTGGTGATCGGCCGACTGGCGCAGGAGCAGTCGACCTCGCGCATCCAGGCGTCGGGCGTCGTGATCGACGAGGCCAGCTACTCCGCCAAGGTGCACGGGCGCCCGCTCGACCTCACCTTCAAGGAGTTCGAGCTCCTCCGCTTCTTCGCCACGCACCCCTCGCGCGTCTTCACCCGCGAGCAGCTGCTGAGCGAGGTGTGGGGCTACGACTACTTCGGCGGCACCCGCACGGTCGACGTGCACGTGCGGCGCCTCCGCGCGAAGCTCGGCGACCTGGAGTCGCTGATCGGCACGGTCCGCAACGTCGGATACCGCTTCAACGTGTACGAAGAGGACAATGAGCGAGTCGCTCAACCTGTCCGTTGAGGACCTGGCCGATCCCGCGGTGGCGGCCGGCCTCGAGCACCTGATCGGGCGCGCCGCCTGGTTCGACCACCAGCCCCCCTTCAGCGACCAGACGCTCGTCGACGCCCGGGCCGGCTCGCGCACCCTCCTCGTGGGGCTGCGCGCCGACGTGGTCGTGGCGGCGGCGATCCTCGGGCAGGGCGAGCTGGAGTTCGTCGTCGATCCGGAGTGGCGCGGGGTCGGCTTCGGCACCGCGACCCTGGAGCAGGTCCTCGCGAGCGGCCGGACGGGCCTGCTCGCCTGGGCGCACGGCGACCACCCCGCCGCCCGGGCCCTCGCGGCCTCCCACGGCTTCGCACCGGTTCGCACCCTCCTGCACCTCGAGCTCGAGCCGCTCGCCGCCCCCGAGGTCCGCGTCCCCGAGGGCGTCGTCCTCTCGGACGCCCGCGACCTCGCTCCGGCCGAGTGGATCGCCCTGAACGCGCGGATCTTCGCCGCGCACCCCGAGCAGGGGCGGATGACGGAGGAGGACCTGGCGGCCCGCCGCGCCGAGCCGTGGTTCGACGAGGGCGACTTCCTCCTGCTCCGCGACGCCGACGGCACGCTCCTCGGCTACGACTGGCTCAAGATCGAGCCCGGATCGACGACCGGCGAGATCTACGTCCTCGGGGTCGCCCCCGAGGCGGCCGGACGGGGACTCGGCCGCACCCTGCTGAACGCCGGGCTCGCGCGGATGCTCGAGCGCGGCTGCACCACGGCCGACCTCTACGTCGAGGCCGAGAACCGGTCGGCGGTGGCGCTCTACCGCTCGCTCGGGTTCACGGACGCCTCCGTCGACGTGCAGTACCTGCAGCGGGCTGCGCCGCTGCGCTGAACCGGCACTCCTCCACAGGGCATCCCCCGGCCCCGTTCATCCGGCATTCACGAGCGGCGGCGCGGAGCGGACGGACGCGGTGCCAGGATGGTCGCATGGACGGCGACAACCTGCTTCTCGAAGACGGTCTCAGCGATGACCTCGACGACGACTTCGACGACGAGGAGGAGCACTCGGACCCGCTCCTCCCCGACAACCGCTACCTCGACCGGGAGCTGAGCTGGCTGGCGTTCAACCAGCGCGTGCTCGAGCTCGCGGAGGATCCGCTGGTTCCGGCGCTCGAGCGGGCGAACTTCCTCGCGATCTTCTCGTCCAACCTCGACGAGTTCTTCATGGTCCGGGTCGCCGGCCTCAAGCGCCGCATCCTCACGGGGCTCGCCCTGCCGACGAACATCGGGCGCGTGCCGGTCGACGTGCTGACCGACATCTCGGAGAAGGCGCACCTGCTGCAGCAGCGCCACTCCCGAGCGTTCAAGGAGCTCGTCGAGCCCGCCCTGCGCGACGGCGGCATCGACCTCGTCCGCTGGGACGAGCTGAGCGACGCCGAGCGCACCGTGCTGGACGACTACTTCTCGGCCCAGGTGTTCCCGGTGCTGATGCCGCTCGCGGTCGACCCGGCGCACCCGTTCCCCTACATCTCCGGCCTCTCGCTCAACCTCTCGGTGCGGGTGCGGAACCCGAAGACGCAGAAGGTCGAGTTCGCGCGCCTCAAGGTGCCGCAGATGCTCCCCCGCTTCGTGCGGATCGCCGGCGTCGCGGCGCCGGGCGAGCCGATGCGGTTCATCTCGCTCGAGGACCTGATCGCCAACCAGCTGGACGACCTGTTCCCCGGCATGGAGATCCTCGACCACCACGTGTTCCGGGTGACGCGCAACGAGGACGTCGAGGTCGACGAGGACGAGACCGAGAACCTGATCAAGGCCCTCGAGAAGGAGCTGCTGCGCCGCCGGTTCGGCCCGCCCATCCGCCTCGAGGTCACCGACGACATGGACGACGAGACGCTGGGCCTGCTGGTCCGCGAGCTCGACATCACGACGCAGGAGGTCTACAAGCTCCCGGCCCCGCTCGACCTCAGCGGGCTCTTCAGCCTGCAGAAGATCGACCGCCCGGACCTGAAGTACCCCAATCACGTCCCGACGACGGCGGTGCAGCTCTCGCCCAGCGAGCCCAACCAGCGGCAGGACGTCTTCAAGGCCGTCTCCCGCGGCGACGTGCTCCTTCACCACCCCTACGAGTCCTTCGCGACGAGCGTGCAGTCGTTCCTCGAGCAGGCGGCGGCCGATCCGGACGTGCTCGCGATCAAGCAGACGCTCTACCGCACCTCGGGCGACTCCCCCATCGTCGAGGCGCTCATCGACGCGGCCGAGTCGGGCAAGCAGGTGCTCGCCCTGGTCGAGATCAAGGCGCGCTTCGACGAGCAGGCGAACATCTCGTGGGCGCGCAAGCTCGAGAAGGCGGGCGTGCACGTGGTCTACGGGCTCGTCGGGCTGAAGACCCACTGCAAGCTCGCGCTCGTCATCCGCCAGGAGAAGGGCGGAGTGCTCCGCCACTACTCCCACATCGGCACCGGCAACTACAACCCGAAGACCTCGCGCATCTACGAGGACCTCGGACTCCTGACGGCCGACCCCGAGGTCGGCAAGGACCTCACGCGTCTGTTCAACGAGCTCTCGGGCTACGCGATCGAGAAGAAGTTCAAGCGCCTGCTGGTCGCGCCGCGCCACCTGCGGAAGGGCCTGCTCAAGCGGATCGCCGCCGAGACCGAGAACGCCCGCGCGGGGCGCCCCTCGGGCATCCGGATCAAGGTCAACTCGATCGTCGACGAGTCCGTGATCGACGCGCTCTACCGCGCCAGCCAGGCCGGCGTGCCGGTCGACGTGTGGGTGCGCGGCATCTGCGGGCTGAAGCCCGGCCAGGAGGGGCTCTCCGAGACCATCCGCGTGCGCTCGATCCTCGGCCGCTACCTCGAGCACTCCCGCATCTTCAGCTTCGTCAACGGCGGCGAGCCGGACGTCTTCATCGGCAGCGCCGACATGATGCACCGCAACCTCGACCGCCGCGTCGAGGCTCTGGTGCGGATCGTCGAGCCGGCGCACCTCAGCGAGATCGACGACATGTTCGAGCGGGCGATGGACGAGCGGACCGCCTCCTGGTGGCTCGGCCCGGACGGCGACTGGACGCGGCACCACCTCGATGAGGAGGGCGCTCCGCTCGCCGACCTGCAGAACCAGCTGATGCAGCACATCACCCATCGCAAGCGCGCGGCGACACGGTCCGCCAACCGGGCCTCCAGCCGCTGACGCCCGTGACGGGCACCGTCTACGCAGCAGGAGCGGTGTGCTGGCGGATCATCGAGGGCCGCCCGCACATCCTCGTGATCCACCGGCCGCACCGCCGGGACGTCAGCCTGCCCAAGGGCAAGGTCGACGCGGGCGAGTCCCTCCCGGAGACCGCGGTGCGCGAGATCCGCGAGGAGACCGGGCTCTCGGTGGCGCTCGGGGTGCCGCTGGGGTGCACCGAGTACACGCTGCCGAGTGGGCGCCCGAAGGCCGTCTACTACTGGGCGGCGCAGGTGACCGAGAAGGCCGTCCTGGCGTCCGACTTCCTCCCGAACGACGAGGTCGAGGCGCTCGAGTGGGTGACGCTCAAGCGGGCCCGGAGCTACCTGACCTATCCGCACGACGTGACGATCGTCGACGAGTTCGCCCGGATAGCCGCACGCGGTGCGCTCGAGACCTTCGCGATCGTGGTCCTGCGGCACGCGAAGGCGGTGCCCGCCTCCTCCTGGGACGGCCGCGACTCCACCCGCCGCCTCACCGGGCGCGGCCGGGTCGAGGCCGCTGCCGCCGCTCAGGCCGTGGCCGCCTGGCGCCCGCGCCGCCTCGTCTCGAGCACCGCCAAGCGCTGCCGGTCGACCATCGCCCCGCTGTCCGGTCTGGTCAGGAAGCCGGTCAAGCTGCGCGACGACCTCAGCCAGGAGGCGCACGAGCAGGGCACCGCCGACGTCCGCGCCCTCGTCGGCAAGCGGGTCCGCGCCCGCCGCACCGCCGTCCTCTGCAGCCACCGACCGGTGATCCCCGAGATCCTGCGCGAGATCGCCCTCGCCACGGCGACCCCTCTCGGCGCCTACCTCGACGAGGCGGCAGCGCTCCCGACCGGCGGCTTCGCCGTGGTGCACCTCTCCACCGGTCACCCCGGCTCCGGCATCGTCGCGATCGAGACGCACACGCCGCTGGCCTGACCCGCCCGGGCGCTGCGCGGCCGGCTCGACGGGTCCCTCCGGACCGGGCCGGTCGCGCCGCCGGGACGCGCCCGACGCACCGCGCCTTCCCCGCCGCCCCGTCGCTCCGCAATCCCCGAGGCGGACCCGTTCACCGCGCGTTCACCGAGCGGTCGGTGCCAGGACACGACCCCTCCGTACTCTCGCTCGCGGGCTGCACCAGGCCCTGTTCTGTTTTCCACGCTTTCCTACCCGAAAGGGATACTTGTGAGATTCTCGCGTCTCGGCCAGGCGGCCGTCGTCGCCGCCGTCGCAGCGATCACGCTGACCTCCTGCGCTGCCAACGAGGCACCGGCCGCAGGCGGCAGCTCCGGCTCCGCCACCACCTCCACGCTCTCCGGCACCATCACCGGGATCGGCTCGTCCGCTCAGGGCACCGCGCAGACCACCTGGGCCGCCGCGTTCCAGACCGCGAACCCCGAGGTCACGGTCAACTACGACCCGCAGGGCTCCGGCGCCGGCCGCACCAACTTCATCGACGGCGCCGCCGACTACGCCGGCTCCGACTCCGCGCTCAAGGACGAGGAGCTCGCGGGCACCTTCGCCGCCTGCGCCCCCGACACCAAGGCGATCGACCTCCCGGTCTACATCTCGCCGATCGCGGTCATCTTCAACGTGGAGGGCGTCGACGAGCTCAAGCTCGACGCGGCCACCATCGCTGGCATCTTCAAGGGCACCATCACCTCCTGGGACGCCCCGGAGATCAAGGCCCTGAACCCCGACGCGACCCTCCCGTCGGCGAACATCACCTCCGTGCACCGCTCGGACGACTCGGGCACCACGCAGAACTTCACCGACTATCTCGCGGCCACCGCGAGCGACGTCTGGGACGCTCCCGCCGCGCAGACCTTCCCGTACCAGAGCGGTGACGGCGCCAAGGGCACCTCGGGTGTCGTCGACGCGGTCAAGAACGGCACCAACACGATCGGCTACGCCGACGAGTCCGGCGCCCAGGGCATGGACATGGCCCAGCTGAAGGTCGGCGACGCGTTCTCGACCATCTCGGCCGACGGAGCCGCGGCGGTCGTCGCCGCCTCGCCCATCGCCGACGGCCGCGAGGACAACGACCTCGCGATCAAGATCGACCGCACCGGCACCGAGGCGGACGCCTGGCCGATGGTCCTGGTCAGCTACCTCATCGTGTGCCAGGAGTACGCGGACGCCGACAAGGGCGAGGTCGTCAAGTCCTTCGCCTCCTACGTCGCGAGCGAGGATGGCCAGGAGGCCGCCGCCGCTCAGGCCGGCTCCGCTCCCCTGAGCTCCGAGCTCGCCTCGACCGTCGCCACCGCGATCGAGTCGATCAAGTAGTCCCACCGGCAGGGCCCGTCTCGCAGCACGATCCGCGGGACGGGCCCCGCCTGTGCCGGGCTCGACCCACCGGACGCCCCTCCGAGCCCTAGCATCTCCCTGTGCGCCCCGCCGAACCCCCTCGTCTGAAGAGAGTCCCCTGGAATGGCAACTGAGACCGTCGTCCGCCCGAAGGCGAAGGTGCGTGTCGGAGATCGGGTCTTCTCGATCTCGACCGTCGCCGCCGGCTCCCTCATCCTCCTCGTCCTCGCCGCCGTCGCGATCTTCCTCATCGCGCAGTCGATCCCCGCGTTCACCGCGCCGGCCGGCAGCCTCCCCGGCGACGCGACGAGCTTCTGGGCCTACGTCGGCCCCCTGGTGTTCGGCACGGTCTGGTCAGCGGTGATCGCCCTGGTGATCGCCCTGCCGCTCTCGATCGCGATCGCCCTCTTCATCTCGCACTACGCGCCGCGCCGCATCGCGATGGCCCTCGGCTACGTGGTCGACCTCCTCGCCGCCGTCCCCTCGGTGGTCTTCGGCCTCTGGGGCGCGACCGTGCTGGCGCCGATGGTGCAGCCCTTCTACCTCTTCCTCAACGTGAACATCGGCTGGTTCCCGCTCTTCGGCGGCCAGGCGTCGGGCACCGGCAAGACGATCCTCACCGCCTCGGTGGTGCTGGCCGTCATGGTCATCCCGATCATCACCGCGGTCTGCCGCGAGATCTTCCTCCAGGCCCCGCGCCTGCACGAGGAGGCGGCGCTCGCGCTCGGCGCGACCCGCTGGGAGATGATCCGCATGGCCGTCCTGCCCTTCGGCGCCCCGGGCATCGTCTCGGCCGCCATGCTCGGCCTCGGCCGGGCCCTCGGCGAGACGCTCGCCGTCGCGATGGTGCTCTCGCCTGCGACGGTCGTCTCCTTCCTCCTGCTCACCTCGCAGAACTCGAACACCATCGCCGCGAACATCGCGCTGCAGTTCCCGGAGGCGAGCGGAGTCGGCGTCAACGTCCTCGTCGCCTCGGGCCTCATCCTCTTCGTCATCACCCTCGTCGTGAACTCGGTCGCGCGGTTCATCGTCAACCGCCGCAAGGCCTTCTCGGGAGCCAACTGATGTCCGCCGCCACCTCGTCGATGCCCTTCTCGCTGCAGGCGGGCAAGCTGCCCAAGGGCACCCCCTGGATGCTGCTCGTCGGCAGCTGGGTCGTGTTCGCCGCCGTCTTCCTGATCCTCCAGGCGGCCGGCATGATGAATGACTTCAGCCTCGTCGGCGCGATCTTCTGGGGCACCGTCCTCTTCGACGTCGCCATCTACGTGGTCTCGCGCCTGGTCGAGGGCGGCCGCAAGGCTGTCGACCGCCTCGTGACCTCGCTGGTCGCGACCGCGTTCATCATCGCGCTGCTCCCGCTGATCTCCCTGCTCTACACGGTCGTCTCCAACGGAGTCGCGCGGTTCGATCCGCTCTTCTTCTCCTCGTCGATGCGCAACGTCATCGACGCGGGCGGCGGCGCCCTCCACGCGATCATCGGCACGCTCGAGATCACGGCCATGGCCGCGCTGATCTCGGTGCCGATCGGCCTGCTCACCTCGATCTACCTCGTCGAGTACGGCCGCGGCCACCTCGCCCGGGCGATCACCTTCTTCGTCGACGTGATGACGGGCATCCCCTCCATCGTCGCGGGCCTGTTCGCCTACGCGCTCTTCGCGCTGCTCCTCGGCCCCGGCGTCCGGATGGGCTTCGCCGGCTCGATCGCCCTCGCCGTGCTGATGATCCCCGTGGTCGTCCGCTCGTCGGAGGAGATGCTGAAGCTGGTCCCGAACGAGCTGCGCGAGGCGTCCTACGCCCTCGGCGTGCCGAAGTGGCTGACCATCGTCAAGATCGTGCTGCCGACCTCCATCGCCGGCATCACGACGGGCATCACCCTCGCGATCGCCCGCGTCATCGGCGAGACCGCCCCGCTGCTCATCGTCGCCGGCTTCACCGCGTCGATGAACTACGACCTCTTCAGCGAGCGGATGATGACCCTCCCGGTCTTCGTCTACACGCAGTACGCGAACCAGGGCCCCGACGCCGAGGCGTTCCTCAACCGGGCCTGGACCGGCGCGCTGGCCCTCATCCTGATCGTCATGGCGCTGAACCTGGTCGCCCGCCTGATCGCGAAGATCTTCGCCCCCAAGCTCGGCCGCTGACACCCACCACTCGGCTCCGGCCGGAATCCCCGAAGGAAGCAATGTCCAAGCGCATCGAGGTCAACGACCTCAACGTCTACTACAGCCAGTTCCTCGCGGTGGAGGGCGTCTCGCTCGCCATCGAGCCCCGCACGGTCACCGCCTTCATCGGCCCGTCCGGCTGCGGCAAGTCGACCTTCCTCCGCACGCTCAACCGCATGCACGAGGTCATCCCCGGCGCGCACGTCGAGGGCGAGGTCCTGATCGACGGCAACAACCTGTACGGCCCGGGCGTCGATCCGGTGCAGGTCCGTCGGCAGGTGGGCATGGTCTTCCAGCGCCCCAACCCGTTCCCGACGATGTCCATCCGGGACAACGTGCTGGCCGGCGTGAAGCTCAACAACCGCCGCATCTCGAAGTCGGACGCGGACGCGCTCGTCGAGCGCTCGCTCCAGGGCGCGAACCTCTGGAACGAGGTGAAGGACCGCCTCGACAAGCCGGGCTCCGGTCTCTCCGGCGGCCAGCAGCAGCGTCTGTGCATCGCCCGCGCGATCGCCGTCTCCCCCGACGTCCTCCTGATGGACGAGCCCTGCTCGGCCCTCGACCCGATCTCGACCCTCGCGATCGAGGACCTCATCGAGGAGCTCAAGAACGACTACACGATCGTCATCGTGACCCACAACATGCAGCAGGCCTCGCGCGTCTCGGACCGCACCGCGTTCTTCAACATCGCGGGCACCGGCAAGCCGGGCAAGCTCATCGAGTACGACGACACCGCGACGATGTTCTCGCGCCCGTCCGTCCAGGCGACCGAGGACTACGTCTCGGGCCGCTTCGGCTGATCCGCCGCAGGCGAGAGCGAGCCGCGTCCCTCCGGGGTCGCGGCTCGCTCTCGTTCCACCGCGTGCCCTCCGGGAACGAGAAGAGCCGCACTCCGTGAGGGGAGTGCGGCTCTTCTCGTGCTCGGGCCGTCAGGCGATGTCGATCGCCAGTATCGGATCGGTGGTCGGAGTCGGCGAGCCGCCGGCGTCCTCGACCGTCACGGCGACGACTCCGCCCTCGGTCAGGCTCCCCTCGAGCGGGGCCACGGTGCTGCCCTCTCCCCCATCGAACGTCCCTGCGGCGACCGGACCGGACGAGCCGATGTACCAGAGCTCGTAGGTCTTGTCCTCCGGCAGCGGCGCCAGGTCGTCCACCACGAGGGCGGAGCGGCCGAGCGAGCTCGACCAGACCAGCGTCGCCTGCTCGCCGGTGGCGACCGTGCCGGTCGTCTCCTGCGCGTCGGGGGCGCTGCGGATCTGCTCCAGAGCCGTCTGCTGCTGCGTCTGGCCGGGGCCGGACGAGAGCAGCGGCGGAAGGGTCACTCCGCCGACCACGATCACCGCGGCGGCCGCGGCCGCCGAGAGGTAGACCGCGGGGCGGGCAAACCAGCGGCTCCGGGCGCGGTTCGCGGCGCTGCCGCCACCGTCCCGGCGAGCCGTCGGACCGCTCCGCTCGCCCTCGGAGGCGACGGGGACCAGACGGGGCGCGGCGGGCGCCTCGTGGTCCTCGTCGGGCTCCTCCAGCGGCAGCTGCGGAGTGGTGGCGATGAGCGCCATCAGGTCGGCCTTGAAGCCCGGCGAGGGCTCCACGGCGGGTGCGTCGGCGACCAGCGCCTCCGCCACCTCGGCGAACGCGTCGGCCTCGCCGCGCGCCTCCGGGTGCTCGGAGAGGAAGCGCTCGTAGCGCTCCTGCTCCTCGGGCGTCAGGATGCCCAGTGCGTGACCCGCCGCGAGATCGCGCGGATCGTCCATCCCGTCGGGGAGTCGCACATCGTTCACAGGGCCACCCCCATCTCTTCTCGAAGTCTGATCATTCCGTCACGCAGGCGCGTCTTGACGGTTCCCACGGGGCACTGCAGGATCCCCGCGATCTCGCTGTGCGAGTATCCGCCGTAGTAAGCGAGCTGCAGCGCCTGCCGCTGCAGTTCCGTCAGGCGGCCCATGGCGGCCGCGACCTTCTCGTGCTCGAGGGACACCTCCGCCTGCTCGGAGACCTGGTCGTAGTCGCGTCCGAGGTCTCGGATTCCGATGCGCATGTCCCGATCACGGCCGGCTTGAGCCGCGCGGACCCTGTCGATGGCCCTGCGGTGTGCCATCGTGAGGATCCAGGTCGTCGCGCTTCCTTTATTCGGAGCGAAACGCCCAGCGGTTTGCCAGATCTCGAGGAAGACCTCCTGGGCTACCTCCTCGGACTGGGAGCGGTCGACGAGGACGCGGATGATCAGGCCGAGGACCCGGCCGGCCATCTGGTCGTAGAGCGCGGCGAACGCGGCCTGCTCTCCCCCGGCGATGCGCTCGAGGAGGACAGCCGCCTCCGCTGTGGTGTCGTCCGTCATCAGCCCCGCCTCGCCCGCGCCCGGGCTGAAAGATTCCGCGTCATCCAGAAGGCTGTCACGGCCAGGCCTGCAACGACGACCGACACCTCGATCGGATGCGTCACGAATCGGACATCCAGCGCCAACGTGCCGATCGGCACGAGCGCGGGGTCGCCCAGCCGGGGGGCCAGCCAGAGCGAGATCACGGCCACCGCCGCAGCGGTGATGCCCGGATAGCTGCGCGGGCGGATGAGGACCCAGAGCCCGGCGAGCACGTCGAGGACCGCGAGGACGCGCATCACCGTGCCCTGCGAGAGCGAGACCCCCGCGGCGAACTGGGCGCCCTCCGCGTCGTCGACGCTCGGGGCGGCGAGGAGGTAGAGGGCGGCGACGACCAGCAGCCCCGCCCCCGCCCAGACGCGCGCGCCGATCCGGAGAGCTCTGCTGTTCTTCATTCCGCTGGCGCCTGTCTGTGGGGACTCGGGCGAGGATCGACTCCTCCTGGGCCCTCGCCTCGCGCACCGTGGCGGCGATGCGAGCAGAGAAGGGGCCGGACCGCAGGAACGCCTCTCGGCGCGAGGCCGCTCGAAGCGGCTATAAGTGGAGCCCGGGGTTACTGCGATCCGGCTTCCGCCAGTCTACCAAAGGCCTCCGCGGTGGCGGCGAGCGGCGTTCGCAGTGGGTGAACGCGGGTTGCGCGTCACTCCAAGGAGTCGCTCCGCCACAGCCGCGCGCAGCTCACGAGCTCGGCCGCGGTGGTCGAGAGGCGCAGGGCGCGGGTGGTCAGCTCGCTCGCCCGGGCGGGGTTCACCGGCTCCACGTCGTCGGCGACCGAGACGGCTCCGGAGGCGCTCACGCGGCAGAACGCCGCGGCGCGGTCCAGTGCCACCGCGAAGTCGCCGTCGAAGACGCCGCGGAGGATCCGGTCGGCCAGCTCGGTGATCTCGGCCGGCCCCGTGGGAGTGCTGGCTCCGGCGACCACCGGGTCGATCGTGGCGGACAGCTCGACTCCGCGCTGGTAGAGGAAGCTCGTGCTCTCCGGGTCCTGCCGGATGACCAGCCGCAGCAGGTAGATCCGCCAGAGGGCGCCCGGCAGGCTCGCCGCGCTGGAGCGCGCCCAGAGCTCGGCCAGCGCGTCGATGCCGTTGTGGTCGGTGTACTCGACCAGGCGGTCGATGACCACCGGGTCGGGGTCGTTCCGGACACGGCTCAGCAGCGCGATCGCGGTCTCGTGGGCGACGCGGCTGATCTGCGCCGGGTCCTCTCCTCCCTGGAACGCCTCGAAGACGTGGGAGGGGAACTTGGTCGGCTTGTGGAAGCCGTCTGTCATGGGGCCGCCTTCCGCGGTCGTGCGCGCGGACGCTCTCGCGCTCGCGCTCCGTAGGGGGTTCGAGGAGGGTAACGCCCGCGGCTGGGCGGGTATGCCCGCGCGGAGGACGCGGTCCGCTCCGGGATCGTCCGCGCTCCGGGCCGCACCTGCTCCGGGCCGCACCTGCTCCGGGGGCGTCGACGGCCCGCTACCCTGGAGCGCGCGGGCCTCTAGCTCAGTTGGCAGAGCAGCGGACTTTTAATCCGCGGGTCGTCGGTTCGAGCCCGACGGGGCCCACCACACGACCGCCTGGTCGCGCTTTCCGGACAGTGCCAGGGCGCAGCCACGTCGCCGCACTACCGTGCAGAGGTGCTGACCGTCCTCCGCGTCCTCCTGCGCCGGCCTCGGCTGTGCGAGGCGTGCCGCTTCCGGCCGGCCCGCCGCCGTGACCCGTTCTGCTCGATGGACTGCGCGAAGACGTACTACCTCTACCTCTGACGGCTCGTCCGGGCCGCGGTGCTCCGCGACGGCGTCACTCGTGGCAGAGCGACCACACCTCGTCCGGGTAGTCGCGGACCTTCTCGCCGACGAGCAGGCGCCAGCGGCCGTCCTGGTGCTCGAGCAGGCGGCCGGTGACGACCTCCGAGAGCCAGTCGGAGTCGATCCGGTACCAGCGGACGAGGCGGACGGTCGTCGCGGTGTGCGAGACGCGAGTCGTCATCGCGGGAGTCCCTTCTCGAGGAGGGAGCGGGGTGCTGGAACCAGCGGGGCGTTCGACGCGCGAACGGGGGGATGACCCGCACCGGGACGACTCCGTTGTCGACCGGCCGGGAGACTGCGGCGGGCATCCGGCGGACCGGATGCCAGGAACTCTAGACGACCGCGCGAACGGTGTCTGTCCCGTCGCCGGTCACAGCGGAGCGGCTCCGTTCAGCGGACTCAGGGCTGGACGGTGCAGCCGGCCGAGCGCGTCTGCCGGAACGCGGCCGCTTCGCGGGTGCGGGAGCGGAGCCTCCTCGCGCGGCGGCGGAGGAGCCGCTCGCTCGGGCCGAAGGCTCCGGATTCGAGGAGCTGGCGGAGGGACAGGGTCACCTGCCGGGCCAGACGGGGATCGATGCGGCCGGGGATCCGGATCGCGTCGATGAGGTCGAGGGCGTTGCGCGTGGTGCGGGAGATCGCCATGACGGAACCCTAGGGACGCCGGGGCGCGGTGTGCGCGCCCCGGACGGGGGCGCCGACGGGGACTGATGCTCAGCCCCGGGGCGCCCCGGCGGGATCAGTCGTGCCCGTTGCTGCCGTCGCCACGGCCCGTGGAGGACTGCAGGCGGTCGATGTGCTCGGAGGCCTGGGCCTTGGTGAGGTCGGCGGGCAGGGTCTCGCCCGCCTCGCGCGCGAGGGTGTCGAGGTAGCTGCGCTGCGGGCCGGTCATCGGCTCGTCGCCGGTGACCCAGTCGGACGGGTCCTTGCTGGCGCTGGTGTCGCTGCCGTCGTCGGCACGGGCGCCGAGGACGTCGCCCTCGGTCTTGACATCGGGATCGGTGGTGTTGTCATCGCTCATGGTGCGACCGTACGCCCGACCACCGACGCCGACGAGGGCTTGCGGAGCGGGCCCGGGCGCCCCGCTTCACGAGCCGAGCAGCGCGTGCGCGACGGTGAAGATGACCAGCCCGGCCAGGGAGCCCACGACGGTGCCGTTGATCCGGATGAACTGGAGGTCCTTCCCGACCTGCAGCTCGAGCTTCTCGGACGTCTCGCGCGGGTCCCAGCGGTGGATGGTGTCGCCGATGATGCTGGCGATGTCGGTGCGGTAGCGGTCGACCAGGTTGGCCGCGACCGATCCGATCCAGGAGTCGACGGTCGCCGCGAGACCGGCGTCGGTCGAGAGCCGGCGGCCCAGATCGACCACGATCGACTCGATGCTGCCGCGGAGGGGGCTCGACGGGTCGTCCATCGCGCCGAGGAGGGAGGCCTTCGTCGCCTCCCAGGCGTCCCCGGCGAGCTCGCGGACGCGCGGGCTGTCGAAGGCGCGGTTCTTGATCTCCTCGACCCGGGCGATCAGGTCGGGGTCTGTGCCCAGATCCTGCGCCAGCGTGGCGAGGTAGCCGTCGATCGCGATCCGGAACGGGTGCACCTGGTCCTCGCGCACCGCGGCGACGAAGACGAGCGCCTCGCGGTACAGCCGCTCGTCCACCGCTCGGCTGACCGCGGAGGGCAGCCAGCTCGGCAGGCGGCCGCTGACCATGCGGGTGAAGCTCTGCGGGTTCGCGGTCAGCCACGCCTCCGCCTGCTCCACCAGCGTGTCCACGAGGCGCCGGTGGTGGCCGGCCTCGACCACGCTTCCCACCAGCGAGCCCAGCGGCGGGCCCCACTGCGGGTCGAGGAGGTGGCGCCGTGCCAGCGCCTCGATCACGCGCTGCACGTCGGAGTCGTCCAGCAGGGCGATCGCCGAGCGGACGGCCGCGGCGCTCTCGCCGCCGACCCGGTGCGCGTTCTCCGGCTCGGCGAGCCACAGCCCCGCCCGCCGGGCGATCCCGAAGGAGTCGAGCTTCTCGCGCACGATGGCGCCGCGGAGGAAGTTCTCCTCGACGAACTGCGCGAGGCTCGCGCCGATCTCGTCCTTCTTGGTCGGGATGATCGCGGTGTGCGGGATCGGCAGGCCCAGCGGCCGCCGGAACAGCGCGGTCACGGCGAACCAGTCGGCGAGCGCGCCGACCATCCCGCCCTCGCTCGCGGCCCGGACCCACTGCAGCCACGGGTAGCGCTCCTGCAGGGCGAACGACACGGCGAAGACGACGGCCATCACCACGAGCAGGCCCGTGGCGAGCCGCTTCATCCGGACGAGAGCGACGCGCTTGGCCTCGTCGTCGCGCCCGACCGCCGCGAGGGTGGTCATGACGCGGTGGGGAACCCCTCGTGGCGGATGCCCCACGCGACGGTCCACTCCTCGCCCGGCTCGAGCCAGCGCAGGCCCTGCCCGCTGTTGAACGCCTCGGCGGGAGCGGTCATCGGCTCCACGGCGATCGCGGTCTTCACGTCGTCGCCGTCGGGGAAGATCCGGGTGATGAAGACCTGGATGAAGTTGTGCGAGGCGTCGGCCCAGAGGAGCACGCGGCGGCCGTCCGCGGCGCGGAGGCCGTGCACGCTCTCGCCGTCGACCATCCGGACGTCGGCCCAGGCGTCGTCGAGCTCGAGGTCGCCGATGCGGCGGCCGGAGCGGAGGTCCCACTCGGTGCCCTCGACCGGGTTCTGCACGGTGGGGTTGAGGCGCTCGTCGACCTCGATGTGCACCGCCGCGTCGACGGTGATCTCGAGCTCGTCGGTCGGGACGTCGCCGATGGCGAGGAAGGGGTGCGTGCCGATGGCGACGGGCGCCTCGTCGGCTCCGACGTTGACGACGCGGTGGACGACCTTCAGCCCGTCGGCCTGCAGCTCGTAGCGGACCGAGGTCTCGAGGTGGAACGGGTAGCCCGCCTGCGGCACGACCGGCGCGGCCAGCTCGACGAAGGACGGGCCCTGGTCGACGAGGCGGTACGGGGTGCTCACCAGGAGGCCGTGGATGGCGTTGTGGTACTTCGGCTCGGTGATCGCGAGCTGGAGCGTCTCGCCGCGGTGGTGCCAGCGCCCGTCCTTGACGCGGTTGGGCCAGGGCATCAGGACGATGCCCGAGCCGAACGGCGGGACGGTGCTCTCCGGGTAGGAGGCGGTGATCTCCACTCCGTCGACCGAGAGGTGGCGCAGCGCTGCGGCCACCTCCGTCACGACGGCGTGCAGGGTGCGTCCCTCGGCGGTGAGGTCGAGCGAGAACTGGCGCCCGGTGGCGGGGGCGGGGGTGAAGTCGGCCATTCCTCGATCCTACGGACTGACGCGCTCGCCGAGCGTCCGGCAGCGGGTGACCGCGAGCCCCGCCTCCTCCAGAGCGGCGATGAGTCCGTCGGCGGCGCCCGCCCCCGTGAGCAGACGGTCGAACTCGTCGGGAGCGGCGACCCGGCCGAGGTCGACCACTCCGAGCTTCGAGGAGTCCGCGACCACGACCCGGCGGGTCGCCGCCTGCAGCATCCGGCGCTTCAGGGTCGCCTCCGGGAGGTTGACGTTGGTGACGCCGGCATCGGGGTGCACGCCGGTGCAGCCGATGAAGGCGATGTCGGCGCGGATCCGCTCGAGCAGCTCGGACGCGAGCGGCTCGACCAGCGAGTGCTGCAGCGGCCGCAGAGTGCCCCCGGTGACGACGACCGTGAAGCGCGGGATGGCCGGCTCGAGCGCCAGCGCCGTGGAGAGGCCGTTCGTGATCACCGTGACGTCGCGCAGCTCCTCCCGCGCCACGAGCGCGTGCGCGATGGCGAGCGGGGTGGTGCCCACGTCGAGCACGATGCTCTGCCCGGAGGAGACGGAGGCGGCGGCCTCCTCGCCGATCGCGGCCTTCTCGTCGGAGGCGGCGCTCAGGCCCTCCTCGAGCGAGCGCTCACCGGTGGGCCTCGGCGCCGGGATCGCCCCTCCGCGCACCCGCTGGAGGACGCCCTCGCTCGCGAGCAGGGCGAGATCGGAGCGGACCGTGACGACCGAGACCCCGAGCATGTCGGCCATCGGGGCGACCCCGACGAAGCCCGAGCTCTCGGCGGCCAGACGCAGCCGCAGCCGGCGCTCGATCGCCGACGTGGACTCCTGCTCGCCGTCCGTCCTCATCCGCCCATCGTGCCCGCGGGCCGGTGGACTTGTCAAAGGGAAAACGAGCTTTCCTTTTCGAAGGTGCGGCCCTAGTCTGACTCCTGCCATGAACGAAGCGATCACACTCTCCGCCGGCGTCGTCAAGCGCCCGCACACGCTGGCCGACGGCCGCGAGCTCCTCTACTTCGACGACGCCGACACGACCCTCCCCCCGGAGCGCGCCGCCGACGCCCGCCACCTCGACCCCCGCCCTGCCACCGCGCGGATGCGCCAGGACGTGCTGACCGGCGAGTGGGTCTCCATCGCCGCGTCGCGCCAGAACCGCGTGTTCCTGCCGCCGGCCGAGCTCGATCCGCTCGCCCCGGCGTCGCCGACGAACCCGTCGGAGGTGCCCAGCCGCTACGACGTCGCCGTCTTCGAGAACCGCTCCCCCTCCTTCGGCCCGCTCCTCGAGGACGCGGACGCGCCCGCCTCCCTGGAGGACCTGCGCACTCTCGGGCTCGGCCGGACGCTGACCAGCGTCGGCCGCTGCGAGGTCGTCTGCTTCAGCCCCGAGCACGAGGGCTCGTTCGCCACGCTCAGCGCCTCCCGAGCCCGGACCGTGGTCGAGGCCTGGGCCGACCGCGTGGGCGCCCTCTCGGCCCTTCCCGGCGTGCAGCAGGTCTTCCCGTTCGAGAACCGCGGCGAGGCGATCGGCGTCACGCTGCACCATCCCCACGGGCAGATCTACTCCTACCCCTACGTCACGCCGCGCACGACCCGCCTGCTCGCCTCGCTCGACAGCTACGGGCCGTCGATGTTCGCCGACGTCCTCGCCTTCGAGCAGGCCGGCGAGCGCGTCCTACTCCGCGGCGAGCACTTCACCGCGTTCGTGCCGTTCGCCGCGCGCTGGCCCGTCGAGGTGCACCTCCTGCCGCACCGCCACGTCCCGGACCTGGCGGCGACGACCCCGGAGGAGCGCGACGAGCTGGCTGTGATGTACCAGCGCCTGCTCCGCGGCATCGACGCCCTCTACGACACCCCGACGCCCTACATCGCCGCCTGGCACCAGGCCCCGGTGCACGAGCGCCGCGACGAGGTGCGCCTGATGCTCCAGATCACCTCGCCCCGCCGCGCCGAGACGAAGCTCAAGTACCTCGCGGGGAGCGAGGCCGCGATGGGCGCCTGGATCGGCGACATCGCCCCCGAGACGAGCGCCGCGGCCCTGCGCGCGGCGATCGAGCGGGCCGAAGCGGCCGTGCTCGAGGCCGGGATCGCACAGCGCCCCGACGCGGCGCTGCCGGTCGCCGCGCACAGCGACGACTCGCTTCCCGGCGGCGCCGCCACTCCCGCCACCACCGCCGCCGACATCGCCGAGGAGAACCGATGACCGCCGCTCCCGCATCCCTGACCGCCGTCGCCGAGAGCGCGGCCGCCGCCTTCGAGCGCACCTTCGGCCGCCCCGCCGCGGGCGTCTGGGCCGGCCCCGGCCGCGTGAACCTGATCGGCGAGCACACCGACTACAACGACGGCTTCGTCTTCCCCTTCGCGATCGACCGCGCCACGGCGATGGCCGTCGCTCCGAGGGAGGACCGCCTGATCCGGATCAGCAGCGCCTTCTCCCCCGAGGTGGTCGAGGTCGCTCTCGACGAGCTCGGCCCCGGCGCCGTGACCGGCTGGTCGGCCTACCCGCTCGGCGTGGTCTGGGCGCTCACCGAGTACGGCGTCGACCTGGGCTCCCGCTCGGGCTTCGACGCGTACGTCGACTCCGACGTGCCGGTCGGCGCGGGGCTCTCGAGCTCGGCGGCGCTGATGTGCGCGATGGCCGTCGCCCTCGACGAGCTCTGGGACCTCGGCTTCGACCGCGCGACGATGGCCCGCGTCGGCCGTCGCGCCGAGAACGTCGCGGTCGGCGCCCCCACCGGGATCATGGACGAGTCCGCCTCCCTCTTCGGGAAGCGCGACGCCGCGGTGTTCCTGGACTGCCGCAGCCTCGACACCGAGGTCGTCCCCCTCGGCTTCGAGGAGGCCGGCCTCGTCCTGCTCGTCGTCGACACGCGCGTCGAGCACGCGCACGCCACCGGCGGCTACGCCGAGCGGCGCGCCTCCTGCGAGCTCGGCGCCGCGACCCTCGGCGTGCCGTCGCTCCGCGAGCTGACGGTCGACGACCTGCCGCGCGCCCAGGAGCTCCTCGACGACGTCACCTACCGGCGCGTGAAGCACGTCGTGACCGAGGACGTCCGCGTGCTCGAGACCGTCCGCACCCTGCGCGAGCACGGTCCCCGGGCGATCGGCGATCTGCTCGACGCCGGCCACGTCTCCCTCCGCGACGACTTCGAGATCTCGGTGCCCGAGCTCGACACCGCCGTCGAGGCGGCGCGCGGCGCCGGAGCGATCGGCGCCCGGATGACCGGCGGCGGCTTCGGCGGCTCCGCGATCGCCCTCACCCCGGTGGAGAAGGAGGAGGAGGTCCGCGCCGCGGTCCTCGCCGCCTTCGCCGAGAAGGGCTTCACGACTCCGGAGCTCTTCCTGGTCACGGCCGCCGACGGCGCGGGTCGGGTGCTCTGACCTCTGCTTCCGTCGACGCCCCCTGCGACCTCGCGTCGCAGGGGGCGTTCCTCGTCCAGCCGCTACGGCGCCGGATCCGGCGGAACGACGGCGCGCCCTTCTCCCCCGGTGACCCGAACCAGCTCGGCGAAGCTCGTCGGGTAGACGGTGTGCGCGTGCCCGGCCGCAGCCCAGACCACGTCGTAGGCGGCGAGGGCCGTGTCGACCACGGTGCGCAGCGGCGCGGGATGGCCCACCGGCGCGATCCCGCCGATCGTCTGGCCCGTCGCGGACTTCACCTCCGCGGCCGGCGCCCGGGTGATCGATCCGCCCAGCTGCACGCCCAGCCAGGCGGTGTCGACGCGGTGGCCGCCGCTGGTCAGGACCAGCAGCGGCGCACCGTCGATCAGGAACACGAGCGAGTTGGCGATCTGGCCGACGTCGACGCCCAGCGCCTCGGCCGCCAGTGCCGCCGTCGACGCGGCCGAATCGAGCCAGCGCACGGTCGGGTGCACGCCGTGCCGGTCGAGGTCGGCGAGGACGCGGTCGACGGCCGGGTGGCTCCGTTCGCTCATGCCGCCGAGGCTAGCGCCCCGGCCGCCCTCACTTCTCGAACGTGGAGGCGTCGATCACGAAGCGGTAGCGGACGTCCGAGGCGAGGACGCGCTCGTAGGCCTCGTTGATCTGCGACGCCGAGACGACCTCGACCTCGCTCGCGATGCCCTTCTCGGCGCAGAAGTCGAGCATCTCCTGGGTCTCGCGGATGCCGCCGATGCCCGAGCCCGCGAAGGAGCGACGGGCGCCGAAGAGCGTGAAGACGTGCAGCGGCAGCGCCTCGGCCGGAGCGCCCACGTTCACCATCGTGCCGTTGCGGCGCAGGAGCCCCAGGTAGGCGTCGAGGTCGAGGGGCGCGCTGACCGTGTTGACGATCAGGTCGAAGGTGTTCGCGAGATCGGTGAAGGTCGCCTCGTCGCGCGTCGCGTAGTAGTGGTCGGCGCCCAGGCGGAGGCCGTCCTCCTTCTTGCTGAGGGTCTGCGAGAGCACGGTGACCTCGGCGCCCATCGCGTGCGCGAACTTGACGGCCATGTGGCCGAGCCCGCCGAGGCCGACGACGGCCACGCGCTTGCCGGGGCCCGCCTCCCAGTGCGAGAGCGGCGAGTAGGTCGTGATGCCCGCGCACAGCAGCGGAGCGGCGGCCTCGTAGGGGATCGACTCCGGCACGCGGAGCACGAAGTCCTCGACGACGACGACGTGCGTGGAGTAGCCGCCCTGGGTGATGGTGCCGTCGCGGTCGACGGAGGCGTAGGTGCCGGTGTTGCCCTTCAGGCAGTACTGCTCCTCGCCCGCGAGGCAGTTCTCGCACTCGCGGCAGGAGTTCACCATGCAGCCGACGCCGACGCGGTCGCCGACGGAGTGCTTGGTGACCTCGGAGCCGACCTCGGCGACGACGCCGACGATCTCGTGGCCGACGGTCAGCGGGTACGCCACCGGTCCCCAGTCGCCGCGGACGGTGTGGATGTCGGAGTGGCAGATGCCGGAGTAGGCGATCTCGATGAGCACGTCGTGCGGTCCGACGTCGCGGCGCTCGATGGTGGTGGGGACGAGCGGCTCGGTCGCGGAGGGGGCGGCGTAGGCGGTGACGGTGAGCATGGGTTCTCCTCGTGGGGCGGGGCGCGCTCCGAGGACGTGTCCGACGGGGTGGGGGACGCGAGAGCGCCGGGCCACGCTACCGGCAGGCGACTGGACGTCGCCCCCGAGCGCGGTCCGGCGCGGGTCCTGTGGCGCGGGACCGGTCAGCGCAGGGCGCGCTCGGCCGCCGTCACCACGTTGTGGATGAGCATCGCGCGCGTCATCGGGCCGACTCCGCCGGGCACGGGCGACAGCCAGCCCGCGACCTCCGCCGCCTCCGGTGCGACGTCGCCGGTCAGCTTCGCGCGGCCCGTCTCCGGGTTCTCGACCCGCGTGATGCCCACGTCGAGCACGGCGGCGCCGGGCTTCACCCAGTCGGCGCGGATGAGCCCGGGCACGCCCACGGCGGCCACCACGATGTCGGCGCGGCGCACCTCCGCGGCGAGATCGGCCGTGCGGGAGTGGGTGAGGGTCACGGTGGCGTCGAGGCCCTTCCGCGTGAGCAGGAGCCCGAGCGGACGGCCGACGGTGAGCCCGCGGCCCACGACGACGACATGCCGGCCCGAGGTCGGGATGCCGTGGCGCTGCAGCATCTCGACGATCCCGTTCGGCGTGCAGGGCAGCGGGCTGTCCAGCTCGCCCTCGACGCCGAGAACCAGGCGGCCGAGGTTGGTGGGGTGCAGGCCGTCGGCGTCCTTGTCCGGATCCATGAGCTCGAGCATCGCGTTCTCGTCGATGCCCTTCGGCAGCGGGAGCTGGATGATGTACCCGGTCACGGCCTCCGAGTCGTTGAGCTGCCGGATGGCGGCGCGGATGTCGTCCGCCGACGCGGTCGCGGGGAGGTCCACGCGGATCGACTCGATCCCGACCTCCGCGCAGTCGCGGTGCTTGCCCGCGACGTACGAGCGGGAGGCGGGATCGTCCCCCACCAGCAGCGTTCCGAGCCCGGGCACGACGCCCCGCTCGCGCAGAGCGGCGACCCGCTCCGCGATCTCCGTCTTGACCGCCGTCGCCGTCGCGACGCCGTCGAGTACCTGTGCCGTCATCTCGGGCTCCTCGGTCGTTGCGCGGCGGAGGGGGACGGTGCCCCGGCCTCCGCCGCGCGGGTGGTGCAGCGGATCGACTACAGCCCGGGGTAGAGCGGGAAGTCGTCGGTGAGGCGGGCGACACGGCCGCGCAGCGCCTCGAGGTCGGCCGAGGGCTTGAGCGCCTCGGCGATGACGTCGGCGACCTCGGTGAACTCCGTGTCGCCGAAGCCGCGGGTCGCGAGCGCCGGCGTGCCGATGCGCAGGCCCGAGGTGACCATCGGCGGGCGGGGGTCGAACGGCACGGCGTTGCGGTTGACCGTGATGCCGACCTCGTGGAGGCGGTCCTCGGCCTGCTTGCCGTCCAGCGGCGAGTCGCGCAGGTCGGCGAGGACGAGGTGGACGTCCGTGCCGCCGGTCAGGACGTCGATGCCCTCGGCCTTCGAGTCGGCCGCCGTGAGGCGCTCGGCGAGGATCTGCGCGCCGCGGATGGTGCGTGCCTGGCGGTCGGCGAACTCGGGCTCGCCGGCGAGCTTGAACGCGGTCGCCTTCGCGGCGATCACGTGCATGAGCGGGCCGCCCTGCTGGCCGGGGAAGACGGCCGAGTTCAGCTTCTTGGCGTACTCCTGCTTCGCGAGGATGAGCCCCGAGCGCGGGCCGGCCAGCGTCTTGTGGACGGTGGTCGTCACGACGTCGGCGTAGGGCACCGGCGACGGGTGCAGCCCCGCCGCCACGAGGCCTGCGAAGTGGGCCATGTCGACCCAGAGCTTCGCGCCGACCTCGTCGGCGATGGCGCGGAACGCCTCGAAGTCGAGCTGACGGGGGTAGGCGGACCAGCCGGCGATGAGCACCTGCGGACGGACCTCGAGGGCCTTCTCGCGGACCGCGTCCATGTCGATGCGGAAGGTCTGCGGGTCGACGCCGTACGCGGTCGCGTTGTAGAGCTTGCCCGAGAAGTTCAGCTTCATGCCGTGGGTCAGGTGGCCGCCGTGCGCGAGCTCGAGGCCGAGGATGGTGTCTCCGGGCTGCACGAGCGCGGCGAGCGCCGCGGCGTTGGCGGAGGCTCCGGAGTGCGGCTGGACATTGGCGAACTCGGCGCCGAAGAGGGCCTTGGCGCGGTCGATCGCGAGCTGCTCGGCGATGTCGACGTACTCGCAGCCGCCGTAGTAGCGGCGTCCGGGGTAGCCCTCGGCGTACTTGTTGGTCAGGACGGAGCCCTGCGACTCGAGGATCGCGCGCGGCACGAAGTTCTCGCTCGCGATCATCTCGAGGTAGCCGCGCTGGCGGTCGAGCTCCTGCTGGAGCACGGCGGCGATCTCGGGGTCGACCACCGACACGGGCTGGTCGAACGAGGCGGCGACGCCGGGGCTGGCGGGGGAAGAGGACACGGACGCTCCTTGGCTGGGAAACGGAAGGGGCCCGGCAGGTCGCTGCAGCGCGACACGGCTCGTTCGGGCGACCCGATCTACGGTATCCGTTCCAGCCCAGGCGTGCGGCGGGAAAAGTGTCCGGGGCGCTGCCCCGGAGGAGGTGCCGCTCCCTGATGGTCACCCATCCGAACGCCAGTCGCGGCGGGCTCACTCTAGCAAGCGGGCCGGGTGGCGCGGGAGTCGCGCCAGTCGGGGGCGGGCACGCGCGATCGTGCGACGATCCCTCGGGCGGTCCCGGCGCGGGACCGGGAGGGAGGGCGTCGCCGTGGGTCCTCGACGCCGCTCCGAGCGCATCGACGGCCGCAGCGACGAGGAGCTCGTCGCGCTGGTCCGGGAGGGCCGCACCGACGCGGTCTCCGAGCTCTGGCGCCGCCACTCCTCGGCCGGGCGCACCGTGGCCCGGGCGTGGGCGAGCAGCTCCGACCCCGACGACCTGGTCTCGGAGGCGTTCCTCCGCGTCCTGCGGGCGATCGAGCGCGGCGGCGGACCCGAGGGCGCCTTCCGCCCCTACTTCTTCACCACCGTCCGCAACGTCGCGGGATCCTGGGCCCGGCGGGACCGGCACGAGCGGCCGTTCGACGAGGCCGACCGCGCCCTCCCCTCTGCCGGCCCCGATCCCGAGGCGCACGCCCTCGCCGCCCTCGAGCGCGACCTGGGCGCGCGCGCGTTCCGGGCGCTGCCGCCGCGCTGGCAGGAGGTGCTCTGGTACACGGAGGTGGAGGGCCTGTCCCCCGCCGCCGCCGCACCGCTGATGGGCCTGCGGCCCAACGCGGTCGCAGCGCTCGGGGTGCGGGCGCGGGAGGGGCTGCGCTCCGCGTGGATCCGGGAGCACGTGGCGGACGCCTCGGCGACGGGCGAGTGCGAGTGGGTGCTCGAGCGGGCGGGGACGTACGCGCGAGGACGAGCCCCCGTCCGGGACAGGCACCGCATCGACCGGCACCTGGACGGGTGCCTCTCCTGCCGGGAGGCGCTGGCGGAGGCCGAGAGCACTGCGCGCCGCCTCGCGTCGGTGCTGCTGCCGCTCTCGGCCGGCGTGAGCGGTGCGGCAGCCTGGGCGGCGGGCGGGGGCTCTGGCGCGGCCTCCGGTCCGCTGCCGAGCGCGGTCCGGGCGTCGAGCGCGGTTCGAGCGTCGAGAGCGGTCCGAGCGTCGAGAGCGGGCAGCGGAACAGGAGTAGTCGTCGCCGCGTCCGCTGCGGCGGCACTCGCGGTCGCGGGAGTCGTCGGCGCGGTGGTGCTGCTGTCCGGGAACGGGGGCGGCGCGCTCGTGGCGGCGGAGGACGCCTCCGCGCGGGTGGACGAGCGCGCAACGGCCGAGGCGGCTGCGCCGGCGTCGAGCGGAGGAGCGACGGCGAGCGCCGACCGACCGGAGACGGACCCGGAGGCCGCGGACCGGACGAGTGCAGCGGACGGCGATCCGGCGGGGCGGTCCAGGGGTTCCGGCGCCGCTCCGAGGAGCACGGTGCCGGCCGTGGCCGGACGGGCCGCGTCGGACGATGCCGGAGCGACGCGCGCGACCCCCGGGAGGACGGGACGCCCGCCGCAACAGGAGCCGTCCCACGATCCCGTCGGCGCACCGGCGTCGAGAGGGATCGAGGCGACCGCCTCCCCGACTCCTGCCGCCGAGCCCGCCCCGTCCCGCCCTGCCGTGACCGGCAGCCCCGCACCGGCGCCCTCCCCTGCCGTCACCGAGGCTCCGGCCCCCTCCGGGCCGCCGGGGACCACGACCGGGAGCTCCGCGCCGGGCCCGATCGGCAACGGCCCGGGCCTGCCCTCCGTTCCGGTCCCGACCCCCGCACCCAGCACTCCGGTCACGGTTCCTGTTCCTGTTCCTGTTCCTGTTCCGACCGTGACTCCCCCACCGGACACTCCGGCTCCGGCAGCGACGCACGCACCGAGCACTCCGGCGCCGGTCCCTACAGGGGCGCCGAGCACCTCCGCTCCGGTCTCGACTCCCGCGCCGGTCACGACCCCCACTCCGGCCGCACCTCCCGCTCCGGCCGCACCGACCCTCGCGCTCGACACCGACGGCCGGCTGCTGCCCGATGCCCGGGGCACCGCCGCGCCCGGCGCCGCGGTGCTCCTCGAGGACGCCTCCGACGGACGCCGCGTGGGCTCCGCCACCGCCAACGCCGACGGCTCCTGGACCGCGCCGGCGCTCCCCCTCCCCGCGGGCACGACCACGGTGCTGGCGCGCACCGCCGCAGGAGTCAGCGCCCCCGAGACGGTCGACCTGCGCGCTCCGGTGCTCCTCGCCCGGGCCGCGTCGAGCGGGGGCGCGGTCGGCGTGCTCGTGCTCGCCGACCCCGACGCGGACGGCCTCGACCTCCTGGTCGACGGCGAGCAGGTGCGGTCCCTCGCTCCCGGAGCCCCCGTCCTCGCCGCGACCCTGGAGGTCGGTCCCGGGAGGCACACGATCGGCGTCCGCTACTCCTCCCCGGACGGGCGGACGGGACCCGTCGCCGCCGTGTCCGTCGATGCGGGCTGAGGCGCGCGGACCGCCCCGTGCCCCACCGTTATCCTGGGCGGATGCAGCCCGAACCCGCCGCGTCCGCGACTCCCCGGCCCGCCCCCGTGAGCACCCGTCCGACGGGCAGCGACGCCGCGTGGTCCGGCGCCCGGCCCGCGGGAAACCACTGGACCCTGACCTTCGCCTGCCCCGACCAGCCGGGCATCGTGCACGCCGTGTCCGGTGCCGTCGTCCAGGCCCGCGGCAACATCACCGAGAGCCAGCAGTTCTCGAGCGCCGACACCGGCCGCTTCTTCATGCGCCTGCAGGTGGAGTCGCCCATCAGCCGCGAGGAGTTCGCCGCCGCCCTGCTGCCGATCACGGAGCACTACGGGATGACCTGGCGCCTCGACGTCGTCGGCCGGCCGCTGCGCACCCTCGTCCTCGCCTCCACCGCCGCGCACTGCGTCAACGACCTGCTCTTCCGCCAGCGCGCCGGGCAGCTCGCGGTGGACATCCCGATGATCCTGTCCAATCACGGCAGCCTTCGCGACCTCGCCGAGTTCTACGGCGTGCCCTTCGAGTCGCGACCCGTGGTCTCGCCGGAGTCGAAGCGCGGGTTCGAGGAGCGCGTGCTGGAGGTCGTCGAGGAGCACGACGTCGAGCTCGTGGTCCTGGCGCGCTACATGCAGATCCTCTCCCCCGAGCTCTGCGCGCGACTGGCCGGCCGCGCCATCAACATCCACCACTCGTTCCTGCCGGGCTTCAAGGGCGCGAACCCCTACAAGCAGGCGCACGCCCGCGGCGTCAAGCTGATCGGGGCGACCGCGCACTTCGTCACCAGCGACCTCGACGAGGGGCCGATCATCGAGCAGAACGTGGTGCGCGTGGACCACTCGCACTCGGTCGCCCAGCTCGTGGCGATCGGGCAGGACGAGGAGAGCCGTACGCTCACGCAGGCGGTCAAGTGGTTCGCGGAGGACCGGGTGCTCCTCGACGGGGCCCGCACCATCATCTTCCGCTGACCTCCGGCGGCTAGCATGGTCGGCGTGAATCGAGCAGGAGCGGACACCGCGGGCACCGACATCAGGATCGGCCCGAACGCGATCCTCCGGTTCCTCCTGGAGCTCGTCGCGCTGGCGACCTTCACCCTCTGGGGCTTCGCGTCGTGGGACCTCCCGTGGAACATCGTCCTCGGCATCGGCGCTCCGGTGGTCGCCGCGCTGATCTGGGCGCTCTTCCTCTCGCCGCGCGCGGTCCTCGCGATCGACGTCTACGGCCGCTCGCTGATCGAGCTGCTCGTGATGGGCGCCGCCGCGCTGGCGTGGCTGGACCTCGGCCAGCCGGTCGTCGCGATCGTCTTCGGCGTCCTCGCCGTCGTCTCCGGCGTCATCGCGGGACGCCGCTCCCTCTGATCCTGACGGCGGCCGCTCAGGCCGAGGGGCGCTCGCCCGGAGCCGTGCACCGCTGTCCCCGAGCGGGCACCGCTGTCCCCGAGCGGGCACCGCTGTCCCCGAGCGGGCACCGCTGTCCCCGAGCGGGCACCACTGTCCCCATGCGCTCGCCGCGGCCCCGGAGCGGAACCGAACGCGTCGTCCAGGCTCGCAGCCGCTTGTCGCCACTGCGCTCTCCCGTCGATGCGCCGCCGTCGATGCGCTACCGCAGCGGGATCCAGGGCCGATCGCGCCGCCGGGCCCGCAGTCGAAGGTGCTCCGCCCCGCCTGATCGCCGCTCTCTCCCCCGACCCCCTCCCGCCTTCCCTCTCGAGCCGTTCCCCACGCAGCCCGGCCGGTCCTGCTCCCGGCACGCACCACGAGCCGCCCCGTCTCCGCCTCCCCGGCCCGGGAACGGCGAACGGCCGCCCCCGCCGCTCCTGGAGGAGCAGGGGGACGGCCGTTCGCGGCGGTCGCGGAGGACTACTCCGCGGCGCCCGCCTCACGCTGCGCCAGGGCGCGGCGTCGGAGGCCGGTGATCACAGCACCTGCACCGAGGAGGGCGAGGGCGGCGGCTCCGAGGAGACCGCCGTCGAAGCCCGTCGACGGGAGGCCGCCGGCGCCGTGGCCGGGCGCGCCCGGTCCGGCGGTCGGCGTGGAGGTGGGCTCCCCCGGTCCGGCGGTGGGGCCGGCCGTCGGCGTCGCGGTCGGCTCCGGGGTGCCCGTGGGCTCCGGAGTCGCGGTCGGCGTCGGGGTGGGGGTGACCGCCTCGGTGACGTCGACGCTCACGAGCGTCGCGAGTCCCGAATCGGTGTAGGCGACACGGCCGAGGTAGCGGGCCGGGCCCGCCAGGTTCGACCAGGAGACCGCGTACGCGATCGGCTCGCCCTGCACGGCGTCGACCACGGCGGGGTCGGTGCTCAGCGAGCCGAGACCGTTCTCCGGAGTGATGACGAAGCTGCGGAAGTCGAACGTGACGGTCGAGGATCCCGGAGCGGTCGAGTAGACATCGGCCTGGACCGTGTACTCGCCCGGAGCGGGGTCGGCGATGTCGACGCGCTCGTCGGCCGAGCCGGTCGCCGAGGTGAAGACCTTGTCGGTGCTCTCGCTGGTGACGGTGAGGTCGAGGTCGGCCGCGTCGTCGAGCGAGTCGAGATCGAAGCGGGCGAACTCGGCGCCCTCCGGCACCACGACGGTGGTCGTCAGCGACTTCCCCGTGGGGAGCGTCGCCGAGTGGCCGTCAGCGGCAGTGGCGTCCTCGGCGAGGACGCCCTCGGCGAGACCGCTCGCGGTGAGCGGCAGCGCGCCGGTGATGCCGGGCGTGACCGTCACCGTGCCGGTGCCGGTCGAGCCGGTGCCGGAGACCTCGTAGGGCGCGTCCAGCAGGACGGGGCGCACCGCGATCGGGCTGCGGACGTCGTGCTCCGCGCTCGCCCAGGTCAGGTAGCCGGTGGCGAACTGGTTGAGCGCCGCCGAGCCGGTGGTGAAGGAGACCGTGTACTCCGCCGTCTGGCCCGCACCCGTGAAGGAGAGGGTCGAGGGCGAGACGACGGTGTCGATCCCGGCGAGGCCGTCGACCGAGGCGGTGTAGGTGCCCGCGCCGGTCGAGGTGACCGTGCGGGTCACGGTCTGCGTGCCCGCGAGGGCGCCGATCGCGATCGAGGCCTGGTTGAGGTCGGACGGGTCGATCGCGGCGATCGGGTCGATCACCGGGTTCGAGGTGAAGACGTAGCCCGCACCCTTGAGGAACGCGATCCAGTCCTCCGTGCCGCTCTGGTAGAGCAGTCCGGGGTCGAGGAACGCGGCCGGGTCGACGTGTCCGGCGCCCTGGGCGAAGACGTCCTCGGACGCGGCGCCCGACTGGTCGACGCTGTCGTAGGCGGAGGTCATCATGGCCGACTTCACCGCGGACGGCGAGGCCTTCGGGGTCGCGCCGAGGATCAGCGCGCCGAGGCCCGCCACGTGCGGCGACGACATCGAGGTGCCGGACTCGAACGCGAAGGCGGGGTCGTCGCCCTCGGCGTTGAAGCTGTCGGCGAGGATCGCGACGCCGGGCGCCGTGAGGTCGGGCTTCAGCACGTCGGCGCCGTCCGCCTCAGCGGGTCCGCGCGACGAGAAGCCGGCGACCTGCGGGACGGGGATGGAGGCTCCGGACGAGTTGCCCTCGGAGAGGGTCACGGTCGCACCGGCGGTACCGGCGTAGGTCGTGATCGCCTGGTAGGCCTGCGAGTCGATCTGGATGCTCGGGACCGAGTGGTCGTCGACGTGCAGGGCATTCGGGGTCGGGTTGAGCAGCAGCATGCCGATGCCGCCGGCCCGCTCGACCTCGGCCGACTTGGAGACGCGCGCGGTGACGCCCGCGGTGCAGGCGACGATCGTGCCCTTCACCTTGTCGGGGTCGAGGGTGCCGGTCTCGCAGATGGCGGGGTTCTCGGCGCCCGAGCGGACGACGTCGGCGCTGTTCACCAGCGGTCCGGTGACGTCCTCGTGGACCGAGATGGATCCTCCGACGAACTTCTGGCCGTCGCCGAGAGCGGCGGTCGCGGTGTAGGTCGGGATGGAGGACGCGGCGACCGTGGTGTACCAGGGCGACGCGTGGTCGAGCGTGGAGGCGCCCGCACCCGAGTTGCCGGCCGAGGCCGCGACGAAGACGCCCGCGGCGGCGGCGTTGAGGAACGCCTCGTCGATCGCGGTCAGGGTCGAGGTGGCCGAGCCGCCGCCGATCGAGAAGTTGATGACGTCGACGCCGTCCTTGGTCGCGGCGTCGATGGCCGCGAGGATGCCCGCTCCGGAGCAGAAGTCGTCGTCGTCGGTGCCCTCGTCGGGTCCGTTCCAGCAGACCTTGTACGCGGCGACCTTGGCGGCCGGGGCGACTCCGGAGATCTTCCCGTAGTCGTAGCCGTCGACGCTCGCCTCGACGCCGTTGTTGCCGGCTGCCGTGCTCGCGGTGTGCGAGCCGTGTCCGTCGGCGTCGCGCGGGGAGCGGTACTCGGGGTTGTCCGTCGAGCCGACCTCCTCGTCCGCGAGGAACCAGCGTGCGCCGATGAGCTTCTGGTTGCACTCGTCGCCGTCCCACTGCTCGGAGGCGGGGAGCCCCGGCGAGCAGGACCCGACGAAGGTGCCGCCGTCCGACTTCACGAAGGAGGTGGTGGTGCCGTCCGTGTAGGGGGCCGCTCCGGGCGAGGTCGCCAGGGGCGCGCCCTCGAAGGAGGGGTTCTCGGGCGCGATGCCGGAGTCGATGACGCCGACGACGACGCCCTCGCCCGCCTTGTCGATGCCGCCCAGCTTCTGCCAGACGCCGTTCTCGCCCTCGAGGCCGAGGAAGTCGGTGGAGCGCTGCTGTCCGGTGTCGGGCACCGGGGTGCCGGCGGCGGCCGCGGCGAGCGGCGAGGCCTGCGCGGCGCGGTCGACCTTCAGGTCCTCGACCTTGCGGACCTGCGCGACGTCGCGGCGGCTCGCGAGCTCGCCCGCCTGCTCGCCCGAGAGGGTCGCGGAGAAGCCGTTGAGGGCGACGGTGTAGTGGTAGCCGATGGCGGCGTCGACCGCGGAGGCGACGTCCTCCTGGCGCTGCTCGAGGTGGGCGGAGTAGTCCTCCACCGGAGCCGAGGCGGCCTGCAGCTGCGCACCGTCGACGGGCGCGGTGCGGGCGAAACGGGCATCGCTGCCCTGGTAGGTGGCCGCGGAGGGCTCGACGAGGGTGACGACGTAGTCGCCGTCGTCGAAGCTCTGGCCGACGGAGAGCCCGCCGACGAGCGAGGCACTGCCGGCGAGAGGGGCGGCACTGGCGCCGGTGGTGGCGAAGGCCGCGGTCGCGGCGACTCCGAGGACGGCGAGGCCCGCGAGGATGCGCCTCTCAGCGCGGCGGACGGGTGGTCGGTGGGACAGGTGGATCGGCAATCGATGTCCTTACTCACATTCGCTGGGAACCGGATCGGTTTCCACACAGAAACGACCCTACGAACTCGATTGCCCAGCTTTGTTACGAACGGGTAACGAAGTTGACGCCGAAAGGGGCCGATCCGTTGGCACTCTCCCTCCGCGAGTGCTAATTTATTCGCATTGAGCCGGGTCGGCTCAACTCTTGGAACTCTTCGTTGCACGGCTGAATGGAGTGATCTCATGGCTGTCACCTACGACCCCGTCCGCGAGCTGGACCGCCTCGCCACCGCCCTCCTCGGCTCCGGCCAGGGGCCCCGCCGGATGCCGATCGACCTGTACCGGGACGGCGACCACTACGTCCTCACCGCCGACCTCCCCGGCATCGACCCCGGGTCCGTCGACGTCGACGTCGACGGGCAGCTCCTCACCATCCGCGCCCAGCGCACCGTCGCGGGCGGCGACGACGTCACCTGGATCACCCGGGAGCGCCAGTCGGCGACCTTCGTCCGCCAGCTGAGCCTCGGCCGGGGCGTCGACACCGAGCGCATCGCCGCGTCCTGCGACAACGGCGTGCTCTCGGTGACCATCCCGGTCAGCGAGAAGGCGCGTCCCCGCCGCATCGAGGTCGTCTCGACCACCCGCCCCGAGCAGGTGCGGATCGGCGAGGCGGCCGCCGAGTAGGACGACGAGCGAGGGCCCGTCCGCGATCGTGCGGGCGGGCCCTCCGCGTGTCCGCACGCCCTACGCTGGCCGGATGCGCGCCTCCTCCTCCGACACCGCTGTCGGCGTCCTGCTCCCCCGCGATCTCCCCGCCTCCGAGGTGCTCGTCTACGCCCGCCGCGCCGAGGAGCTCGGCTTCGACGAGCTCTGGGTGGTCGAGGACCTCGGCTTCCGCGGCGGCATCGCCCAGGCCGGCGCGGTGCTCGCCGCCACCGAGCGGATCGTCGTCGGCATCGGCATCCTGCCCGCCGCCGTGCGCACGGCGGCCTTCACCGCGATGGAGCTCGGCACTCTCGCCGAGCTGTTCCCCGGCCGCGTCCACGCCGGCATCGGGCACGGGATGCCGCACTGGCTGCGCGGCCTCGGCGTCTGGCCGCGCAGCCCGCTCACCCTGCTCGAGGAGCAGTTCGACGCGATCCGCTCGCTGCTCTCCGGCGAGCGCACCGACCGCTCCGGCCGCTACGTGCACGTGGACGGCCTCGTCCTGGAGTCGCCGCCCGCCGTCGTGCCGCCGCTGCTGGCCGGCGTCCGCGGACCGAAGTCGCTGGCGCTCGCGGGCCGGATCGCCGACGGGGTCGTCCTGGCCGAGCCCGTCACTCCGGAGTACCTCGCGGCGGCCCGCGGCCACCTCGGCGGCACCGGACGGATCGTCGCCTACAACGTGGCCGCCGTGGACGACGACGCGGCCGCCGCGCGCGACGCGGTCCGGCTGGGACTCGAGTGGATCGGCGAGCCGGACTGGGCGCCGCACATCGAGCCGCTCCCCTTCGCGGAGGACTTCGCCCGCCTGCGGGCCGAGAGCGCCGACCGCGCCGCCTTCGTCCGCGACCTGCCCGACGCCTGGGTCGACCAACTGGCCGTCGTGGGCACCCCCGAGGACGCTCGTCGCCGCATCGGCCTGCTGCACGAGGCCGGTGCGTCGAGCGTCGTGCTGATGCCGTCGGGGCCCGATCCGCTCCACGCGATGGAGGAGCTCGCCCGGGCGCTCTGAGGCGCTCGGCAAGGGCGCGTCTCACCGGGCCCGGATACGCCTCCGGCCCGCAGGATCCGTGGATCGTGCGGGCCGGACGCGTCTGCTGAAGCCGGAGATCACGCCGACATGCGGGCCTTCAGGTTCTCATCGAGGGTCGCGAGGAACTCCTCGGTCGTCTGCCAGCCCTGCTCGGGGCCGACGAGCAGGGCGAGGTCCTTCGTCATCTTCCCGGACTCGACCGTCTTGATGACCACGTCCTCCAGGGTGAGCGAGAAGTCGATGAGCTCCTGGTTGCCGTCGAGCTTGCCGCGGTGCGCGAGGCCGCGCGTCCAGGCGTAGATCGAGGCGATCGGGTTCGTCGAGGTGGGCTTGCCGGCCTGGTGCTGGCGGTAGTGGCGCGTGACGGTGCCGTGCGCCGCCTCCGCCTCGACGACGCTGCCGTCGGGCGTGGAGAGCACGGAGGTCATCAGGCCCAGCGAGCCGAAGCCCTGCGCGACGGTGTCGGACTGGACGTCGCCGTCGTAGTTCTTGCAGGCCCAGACGTAGCCGCCCTCCCACTTCATGGCCGAGGCGACCATGTCGTCGATGAGGCGGTGCTCGTAGGTGAGGCCCGCGGCGTCGAAGCGCTCCTTGAACTCGGTCTCGAAGATCTCCTCGAAGATGTCCTTGAAGCGGCCGTCGTAGGCCTTGAGGATCGTGTTCTTGGTGGAGAGGTAGACCGGGTAGTTGCGCGAGAGGCCGTAGTTCAGCGACGAGCGGGCGAAGTCGCGGATCGACGCGTCCTGGTTGTACTGGACCTGCGCGATGCCGTCGTCCGGGGCCTTGTAGACCTCGAATCTCATCGGCTCGGAGCCGTCCTCGGGCGTGAACTCGACGGTCAGCGTGCCCTTGCCCTTGAAGACGAAGTCGGTGGCGCGGTACTGGTCGCCGAACGCGTGGCGGCCGATGATGATCGGCTTGTTCCAGCCGGGGACCAGGCGCGGGATGTTCGAGATGATGATGGGCTCGCGGAAGATCACGCCGCCGAGGATGTTGCGGATCGTGCCGTTGGGCGACTTCCACATCTTCTTGAGGCCGAACTCCTCGACGCGGGCCTCGTCGGGGGTGATGGTCGCGCACTTCACGCCGACGCCGTGCTTCTGGATGGCGTGCGCCGCGTCGATCGTGACCTGGTCGTCCGTCTCGTCGCGGTACTCGATGCCGAGGTCGTAGTACTCGAGGTTCACGTCGAGGTACGGGTGGATGAGGGTGTCCTTGATCTTCTGCCAGATGATGCGCGTCATCTCGTCGCCGTCGAGCTCGACGACCGTTCCCTCAACCTTGATCTTGGACATTGCTCTCCCATGGTGTCGATGACCCCGCACCTGTGCGGGACGGGCGGCTCTGCACCGCTCCGGATGGCCTCCGCCAGCCTACCCGAGGCCCGAACTGTCTCGATGTCGAGACAGTTCTCGATCGTCCGCGCCGGGGCCGGCGCACGTCGCCCGACAGGAGGATGCCCGCCGTCCTGCGCCGCCGGTACAGTGACGGCATGAGTGACCTCCGCCTGGAAGAGCTGTCCGCCTCGAACATCTCCGCCGTGAACGGTCTGAGCCTCAAACCCGGCCAGGAGCAGTTCATCGCGCCGGTCTCCTACTCCGCCGCCGCCGCGGTGATCGACCCGGGCGCCTCCTGGCAGCGGGCCGTGATGGACGGCGACGAGCTGGTCGGCTTCATCCACGCGCACTTCGACCCGGAGGCGGCGGAGGAGTTCCGCAGCTGCATCTGGCGCATCAACATCGACGCGGCGAAGCAGGGCCGCGGCGTGGGCACCTTCGCCGTCCGCGCCACCGCCGACGAGGCGCGCGCCCGCGGCTTCGACACCCTCACGGTGATCTGGGAGTCCGGCGAGGACGGCCCGGAGCAGTTCTTCCGCTGGATCGGCTTCGAGGTCGTCGGCGAGACGCAGTACGGCGAGAACATCGGGGCGCTGACGCTCTGAGCGCGGCGCCGGAGGCAGCGGAGCCGGCCGACTTCGTCTCCGCCGTCCTCGAGGTGGTCGCCTCCATCCCGCCCGGCCGCGTGATGGCCTACGGCGAGATCGCCGCGGTCCTCGGCACGCGTGCGGCACGCGCGGTCGGCACGGTGATGGCCCGCTACGGCTCCGACACCGCCTGGTGGCGCGTCGTCCGCGCGGGAGGAGCGCCCCCGGTCGGCCACGAGGAGCGCGCCCGCCGGGAGTACGAGCGCGAGGGCACGCCCCTCGTCGTCACGCCGGGCGGCTGGCGCGTCGACGTGCGCAGCGCACGCTGGCGCCCCTGAGCCGGGATCGGCTCAAGTGCGTCAGTCGCGAGCGGCAGCCGCTCAGACGAGCGAGTCCCGCCAGGCCGCGTGCAGGGTGGCGAAGCGGCCCTCGCCGGCGATGAGCGCCTCCGGAGTGCCGTCCTCGACGATGCGGCCGTGCTCCATCACCAGCACCCGGTCGGCGATCGCGACCGTCGAGAGGCGGTGCGCGATGATGACCGCCGTGCGGTCCGCCAGGAGCGTCTGCAGGCCCTGCTGCACCAGGCGCTCGCTCGGGATGTCGAGGGAGGAGGTCGCCTCGTCCAGGATCAGCACCGCCGGGTCGGCCAGGAACGCGCGGGCGAACGAGATCAGCTGGCGCTGACCGGCCGAGACGCGGCCGCCGCGCTTGTTCACATCGGTGTCGTAGCCGTCCGGCAGCGCCTGGATGAACTCGTGCGCGCCGACCGCCTGCGCGGCCCGGACGATCTCGTCGTAGGACGCGGTCGGCCGCCCGATCGCGATGTTGTCGGCGACGGATCCGGAGAAGAGGTACGCCTCCTGGGTGACCATCACGATCGCGCGCCGCAGGTCCTTCGGGTGCAGCTGCCGCAGGTCCACGCCGTCGAGGGTCACCACGCCGTCGCTCGGGTCGTAGAAGCGCGAGATCAGCTTGGCGAGCGTCGTCTTGCCGGCGCCCGTGGACCCGACGAGGGCGATGGTCTGCCCGGCGGGGATGTCGAGGTCGAAGCGCGGCAGCACCTCGCGGTCGGCGGTGTAGGCGAAGCGGACGCCCTCGAAGCCGAGGCGGCCCCGCGCCTGGCGCAGGTCGACCGGGCGGGCCGGATCCGGGACGCTCGGCTCCTCGGCCAGCACGCCCGAGATCTTCTCGAGCGCGGCGGCCGCCGACTGGTAGGAGTTGTAGAACATCGCCATCTCCTGCACCGGGTCGAAGAAGCGCCGGGTGTAGAGCAGGACCGCCAGCAGCGCGCCGATCTCGAGCCCGCCGTCGAGCACGCGGACGCCGCCGATGAACAGCACCACGGCGACGGTGACGTTGCCGATCAGCACGAGCCCGGGGTCGAAGGTGCCGAACACCCCGAAGACGCGCTTGTAGGCGAGCCGGTACTGCTCGACGACCCCGCCGAACACGGACTCGTTGCGCTTCTGCGTGCGGAAGGTCTGCACGGCGCGGATGCCGGTCATGGACTCCACGAACTGCACGATGAGCCGCGACGAGGCGACGCGAGTGCCGCGGAACAGCGCCTGCGACCGTTTCTGGAACCAGCGGGTGAGCAGCGCGAGCGGCACCAGGGCGCAGGCGAGCACGATGCCGCTCACGCCGTCCAGGGAGACCAGAGCGATCGCGACGAAGCCCATGTAGAGCGCACCCTGCACCAGCTGGTTGATGCCGGAGTCGAGCAGCTCGCGGATGGAGTCGAGGTCGCTGGTCTGGCGCGAGATGATCCGGCCGGAGGTGTAGTTCTCGTGGAACTCCAGGCTCAGCTTCTGGGTGTGCAGGAAGACCCGCTTGCGCAGGTCGATCAGGATCGCCTGGCTCACCCGCGCGGAGAGCACGGTGTACCAGGCGACCAGGAGCGCGCCGACGAGTCCGGTGAGGATGTAGGCGCCGACCGTGACCGCCAGCGGGACCGCGTTCCCCGCGAGGACCGCGGGCAGGCCGTTGTCGATGCCCGCCGCGATCAGCGCCGGTCCCGCGACCTGGGCAGCGGTCGCGACGACGACCACGACCGCGGTGAGCACCAGCCGCAGCCGGAGCGGCCGCAGCAGGGAGCCGAGCAGCCGCAGCGAGCGCCGGCGCAGGGCCGCCGACTCCGCTCTGCTGAGGTCGTCGCGCTCCTCGGAGGAACCGAGCGTGCTCATGATCGCGTCTCCTGGTGGGTCGTCGTGGGGCGGGAGCCGATGCGCTCGGTCCCGGCGGGCCGGGTCAGCTCGTCCTCCTCGAGGCTCGAGATGACGAAGCGGTAGTGCGGGCTGCTCGCGAGCAGCTCGCTGTGGGTGCCGACCGCGGTGATGCGGCCCTCCTCCATCAGTGCCACGCGATCGGCGAGCGCCACCGTCGAGGGGCGGTGGGCGACGATGATCGCCGTGGTGTCGCCGAGCACGCGGCGCAGCCCCGCCTCGACGCGCGCCTCCGTGTCGACGTCTAGCGCCGAGAGCGGGTCGTCGAGGACGAGCACCGCCGGACGCGCGGCCACCGCGCGGGCGAGGGCCAGGCGCTGGCGCTGGCCGCCGGAGAGGCTCATCCCCTCCTCGCCCACCTTCGTGTCCAGGCCCTCGGGGAGGCGGTGGACGAAGTCGGCCTGCGCGATCTCGAGGGCCTCGAGCAACTCCTCCTCGGTCGCGTCGGGTCGGCCGAGGAGGACGTTCTCGCGCACGCTGATGGAGAAGAGCGTCGCGTCCTCGAACGCCATGCCGACGTGCGTGCGCAGCTCGTCGCGGCGGAGCCGGCGGATGTCGACGCCGTCGAGCTCGATGGCTCCGCCGGTCACGTCGTAGAGGCGCGGGAGCAGCGCGGTGAGCGTCGTCTTCCCGGAGCCGGTGATGCCGACCAGTGCCATCGTCTCGCCCGGCTCGACCTCGAGGTCGACGCCGTCGAGGAGGTCGCGGTAGCGCTCGGGGGCGTCCTGGTAGCGGAAGTGGACGTCGCGGAAGCGGACCCGACCGCGCGGCTCGAGGATCGTGTCGGGGTCCTCCGGGTCGGTGATGGTGTTCCGGCTGTCCATCACCTCGAAGTAGCGGTCGACCGCCGTGCGGGTGTCGAAGGTCATCGAGAGGAGGAAGCCGATCGACTCCACCGGCCAGCGCAGCACGGTCGCGGTGGCGAAGAAGGCGAACAGCTCGCCGACGCTCAGCTGGCCGGCCGCGGCGAGCCAGACCCCGCCGAGCAGGCAGAGCGCGAACGCGATGTCCGGCACCAGCAGCAGGACGAGCCAGATCCCGGCGATGGCGCGGGCCTTGTCGATCTCGGTGCCGCGGAGCTTCTCGGCCTGGCCGGCGAAGTTCTCCAGCGCGTGCTGGTGGCGGCCGAAGGCCTTGAGGACGCGGATGCCGTGCACCGACTGCTCGACGGTCGTGGCGAGGTCGCCCGCCTGGTCCTGGCTGCGGCGCGCGATGCTCGAGTAGCGCTTCTCGAACGCGAACCCGTAGATCCAGACCGGGATCGAGCACACGACGAAGAGCACGCCGAGGATCGGGTTCCAGTAGACGAGGACGCCGAAGCCGACGACGATCGTCAGCGCGTTGACCACGAGCAGGACGAAGCCGAAGGCGATCCAGCGGCGGATGAGGCTGAGGTCGCTCATCGCCCGCGACAGGAGCTGCCCGCTCTGCCAGCGGTCGTGGAACGAGACGGGGAGGTCCTGCAGGCGGCTGTAGAGCGCCGAGCGCATGCGCGCCTCGATCCGCGTGCTGGGGGTGAGGACCATCCGGCGCCGCAGCGCGATGGCACCGGCCTCGACGACGCCGAGCACGAGGATGACGGCGACCGGGCCGATCAGCGGCCCGAGGTCGCCGGAGCCGGCGGAGGCCGCTCCGTCCCCCAGCGGCCCGTCGACGAGCTGCTGCAGGACGATCGGGATGACCAGCGACACCAGGCTCGCCACGAGCGCGACCGCGATGCCGCCGACCAGCCGGGGCAGGGAGTCGCCGACGAAGGGGACGAGGCGCAGCAGGGTCTGCAGCGTGCTCGGGCGCTTCTGCGCGGGGGCGCCGGGAGACGGGAGGGCGGGAGCGGACACGGCGGAGGGCTTTCGCGACGAGGGCGGGGCCTCCCCGCCCACCCGGCAGGGGAGGCGGGAGGTGCCACCGGGCCGGAGAGCTCCGGGCAGCCTTGAAGGCTATACCCGGGCTATGTGCTCCGTCCAGCGGCCGCCGCGATCCGGCGGTTCCCCCCGCCTCCGCCGTCAGCGGACGCGGACCGAGAGGCAGGTGACGCAGCCCTCGAGCTTCTCGAACTCCGAGACGTCCACGGTGAGGACGCGGTAGCCCAGGCTCCGCAGCAGCTCGGCGCTCCGGGGAGCGGAGGCGGCCATCAGGAGGGTGTCGTCGTCGAGGACGACCACGTGGGCGCCCGCCTCCTCGGGCATCGGCAGGAAGGAGGGGAACAGGCGCGGCTCGTCGACGACCGGCTCCCAGCCGATGACCGTGCCGTCGGGCAGCGCGGTCACGGCGCTCTTGAGGTGCAGCACCTTGGTCAGCGGGACCGCGACGACGTCGTACCCGCGGGGGCGGAGGATCGCGCGCAGCTGGGCTACCCCCGCCGCGTCGGTCCGGCCTCCGCGGCCGACGTAGACCGTCGATCCCACCTTGAGGACGTCGCCGCCGTCGAGCGTGCCCGGCTCCTCGATGCGGTCGACCGTCAGGCCGAGGGCGCGGACGGCCTCCTCGGCGCCTGCCGTCTCTCCGCGGCGGGACTCCGCTCCGGACCGGGCGATCACGGCGTGGTCGCCGAAGACGACGACCGCGTCCTCGAGGAAGACGGAGTCGGCGAGTCCGGGCGCCGGTGCGGCCTCGACCGTCTCCCAGCCGGCCCGCTCGAGCAGGTCGACGTACGCCTCCCACTGCTGCTGGGCGCGCTGCTGGTCGACGGGGACGCGCTCGAGGTGGGTGAGCTCGCCCGCCGAGAGGTCGGCGGCCGGGGCCCGGACGATCGCGATGCGGCGGTCGGTGACGACGGCGGCCGGCGCGCCCGTGGTGCGGAGGCGGTTCCAGAGCGCGCGGCCGACGCTCGCCGCCGAGACGGTGAACGCGAGCAGGAAGACGAGGTTGAGTCCGGCGAAGGTCTGGAAGATGGAGGCCCAGACGGCGCCCGTGACGGCCTCGCCGGTGGCGCTGGCTTGGACGAGCGTGCCGAACACGGCTCCGACCACACCCGCGACGAGTCCCGCGAGGGCGGCGCTCCAGGTGCGTCCGAGCATCCCCGCGACGGCGAGGACGAGGACGACCACGAAGCCGAGCACGCTCGAGAGCAGGAAGTAGGCGTTGACCTGCGGGATGGAGCCGGGCTGCAGCTGGTTGCCGATGAAGAAGGCCAGCAGGTTGGCGAGGTGCGCCACGAGCGCGGTCGCCGCGGCGGCGAGCAGCGCGACGAGGATCCGGCGGCCCGTCCCGGGCGCGCGGTCCCGGTTCGGGGCGATCGTGGTCGCGGCGGTCGGGGTGTCGGGAGTGGACGCGGGCGTCGAGTCGGAAGGCACCCGGTGACCCTACGCGCCCCCGCCCGCGCCTCGCCTGTCGATCCCCTAGCAGCCCCCTAAGAGCCGCCCACCGCACCGCAGAGCGGTTTCAGCGGGCCTTGCGTGCCCGGCGATGCCCGCGACCCGCGACGCCCCCACTCCCTGGAACGCCTCACGTCGCGAAGCCGACCGCACCCCGCCGCGCGAGCAGCGGCCGGGAAGACGCCCGCCGCAAGGCAGAGCCGACTCAGCGGGGATCGCGTGCCAAGCGATTCCCGCGACCGGCGACGCACCCCGCTCCACGGAACGCTCCGTGTCGCGAAGCCGACCGCGCCCCGCAGGATGCGGCCGGGAAGACGAGCACCGCAAGGCAGAGCCGGTTCAGCGGGAATCGCGTGCCAAGCGATTCCCGCGACCGGCGACGCACCCCGCTCTACGGAACGCACCCCGTCGCGAAGCCGACCGCGCCCCGCCGCGCAGGGAGCGGCGGGGAGATCGAACACCACTTCTTCCACCGAGTGACGGGCGCGGAGCGCCCGTCACTCAGTGGAAGAAGTGCCGCTCCCCCGTCGTGTACATCGTGACGCCGGCGCGGGCGGCCGCGTCGATGACCTCGGCGTCGCGGACGGAGCCGCCGGGCTGGACGACGGCCTTCACGCCGGCGGCGAGGAGCACCTCGAGGCCGTCGGCGAAGGGGAAGAACGCGTCGGAGGCGGCGACGGTGCCGGGGGCGCGGTCGCCGGCGCGGGTGACGGCGAGGTGGCAGGAGTCGACGCGGTTGACCTGACCCATGCCGACGCCGACGGAGGCGCCGCCCTTGGCGAGGAGGATCGCGTTCGACTTGACGGCGCGGCAGGCCTTCCACGCGAACTCGAGGTCGAGCATCGTGTCGGCGTCGGCGGGCTCGCCGGCGACGAGCTGCCAGCCGGAGCTGACCTCGCCGGGGCCGCCGATGAAGCGGTCCGGCTCCTGCAGCAGCAGGCCGCCGGAGATCTGCTTGAACTCGCGCTCGACGGGGGCGTAGAAGTCGGGGAGCTGCAGCAGGCGCAGGTTCTTCTTGGTCTTCAGCACCTCGAGCGCCTCGGGCTCGAAGCCGGGGGCGACGAGCACTTCGGTGAAGATCTCCTTCACCGTCTCGGCCATGGCGAGGGTGACGGGCCGGTTCGCGGCGATGACGCCGCCGAAGGCCGACACCGGGTCGCACTCGTGGGCGCGGCGGTGGGCGGAGGCGATGAGGTCGATCGCCTTCGAGCTCGCGATCGCGATGCCGCAGGGGTTCGCGTGCTTGATGATCGCGACGGCGGGGAGCACGAAGTCGTAGGCCGCGCGGACGGCCGCGTCGGCGTCGACGTAGTTGTTGTAGGACATCTCCTTGCCGTGCAGCTGCGTCGCCTGCGCGATGCCGGTGCCGTCGGGAGAGACGTAGAGGGCCGCCTTCTGGTGCGAGTTCTCGCCGTAGCGGAGGACCTGCTGCAGGGTCCCGCGGATCTCGACCGAGCCCTCGACGCCCTCGGCCGCCTCCTGCCCGGCGAACCAGGCGGCGACGGCGGAGTCGTAGGAGGCGGTGTGCGCGAAGGCGCGGGCCGCCAGGGTGCGGCGCGCGGCGAGCGTCGTGCCGCCGTCGGCGAGGGCGGTCGCGATCCCGGAGTAGTCGGCCGGATCGACGACGATCGCGACGTTCGCGTGGTTCTTCGCGGAGGCGCGGACGAGGGCCGGGCCCCCGATGTCGATGTTCTCGACCACGGTCGCCGCGTCGGCGCCGCCGGCGACGGTCTCGCGGAACGGGTACAGGTTCACCACGACCAGCTCGAACGCGGCGATGTCGAGCTGCTCCAGCTGCTCGCGGTGCGAGGCGAGCCTCAGGTCGGCGAGGATGCCCGCGTGCACGGCCGGGTGCAGCGTCTTCACGCGGCCGTCGAGCGACTCCGGGAACCCGGTGACGGCCGAGACGTCGGTGACCTCGTGGCCGGCGCCGCGGAGGGTCGCTGCGGTCGAGCCGGTGGAGACGAGCTCGACGCCGGCCGCGGCGAGCGCCGCTCCGAGCTCGAGCAGGCCGGTCTTGTCGCTGACCGAGATCAGCGCCCGGCGGACGGGGACCCGGTCGCGGTCGTCGTAGATGCTGGGGTCGTGGGCGGTGATGCTCATGCGCGGGCGAGCTCCTCGAGGTCGACGGTTCCGTGGGCGATGTCGAGCACCGTCTGCACCAGCAGGCGACGCTCGATGGTCTTGATGCGCTCGTGCAGCGCGTCCTCGCTCTCGCCGGGGAGCACGGCGAGGCTCTCCTGGGCGATGACGGGTCCCGTGTCGACGCCGGTGTCGATCACGTGCACGGTGACGCCGGTCTCGGTCGCGCCGGCGGCGAGGGCGTCACGGACGGCGTGGGCGCCGGGGAAGAGGGGCAGCAGGGCGGGATGCGTGTTGATCATCCGCGGGCTGAGCGCGTCCACCACCACGGGCGGCAGGATGCGCATGAAGCCCGCGCAGACGACGAGGTCGGGCTCCCACTCCCGGATGCGCCCGAGCAGGGCGGCGCCCCACTCGTCGCGGGAGGAGAAGTCGCGCGGCGCGACCGTGAAGGCGGGGACTCCGCGCTCCTCGGCGTGGCGGAAGCCCTCGGCGTCGGTGTCGCTGCCGACCGCGACGATGCGGGCGGGGAAGCCCTCGTCGCCGGTGGCGTCCAGCAGGGCGCGGAGGTTCGATCCGCCGCCGGAGAGGAGCACGACCAACTTCAGCACTGCGCAAGTCTAGGGGGACGCCTCCGCCGGCGTCAGCCGCGTCGGCTGCGGCCCGCGGCGAGGCCCAGGCCCGCGGCCAGCGCGAGCTCGAGGGCGGCGACCGCCCCGACGACGAGCGGGTCCGGGCCCACCTGGGCGAGCCGCCCGGGCCCGGCGGCGCCCGCCGAGAACCAGGCGAGGAGCCCGAGCAGCAGGCCGCCGACCACGCCGATCCCGCCGGCCGCGGCGGCACCCCAGCGCAGCAGCGAGCGTCCGTCGAGCGCCTCGATCACGCCGCGCCGCAGCCGCCATCCCGCGGCGAACCCGGCGAGCAGCGGAACGAGCAGTCCGAGGAATCCGAAGGCCGAGTCCCCTGCGGGCAGTGCGGCGAGGACCGGGATCGACGGAATCGGTCCGAGCAGCGTTCCGGCCGCGCTCACGGAGGAGCCGGTGCCGAGGGCGAAGCCCGGGCCGATCAGCCAGCTCGCCGCCCAGATCACCAGGTTCGGGAGGAACGCGAGCTGCCCGAGAGTGAGGGCCAGGCCGCCGAGCGCCTCGGCGCCGAGGCTCTCGTAGAGCGCGACGACCGAGGTGTAGTGCACGACCAGCAGCACGGCGACGAGCACCGCCGCGACTCCGACCACGCCGGCCGCGGCGAGCGCTCCCCCGCGCAGCGACGCGAGGACGAGCCCAGGCCCCGGCGCGGGGACGCGGTCGAGCGCGGAGGCGGCCAGCTCGCCGAGGGGGTCGGCCTCGTCGCTGCGGGCGGAGTGGAGCGCTGCTCCGACGAGCACCCCCAGCGCGAAGACGAGCGGCGGCAGCAGCGTCCCCTGCAGGGGATCGACGGTGGCGGCCGGGTCCGCGGATCCGAGCGAGACCAGGAGCGCGATCGCCAGGTAGGTCGCGATCGCGACGAGGACGCCGATGGCCCGGAACGGCGACTCCTGGGCGCGGCGGCCGGTACGCGCGCCGAGCAGCACGGTGAGGAGTGCGAAGGCCAGCGGAGCGATCGTCACCGGGAAGGCGTCCGCGCCTCCGGGCAGCGCGACGGCGAGGGCGGAGTCGGGGGCCAGCGCCGCCTGCAGGTCGGCCCCGTGGCCGAGCAGCCAGGCGTCGGCGGCGACCCGCCAGAACACGCCGAAGTCGACCGTCGTGTCGTACTGCACGGCCCAGAGGACGGTCAGCGGGACGAGCGGGATCGCGATCCCGATCAGCGCCGACAGCGCGGCGTCGAAGGCGGCGAGGAGGGCGACGGTGATCCGGTTCATGGGCCTGACGAGCCTAGCGGCGGCGCGCTCGGAGGCGGGTCAGGGGCGCGCCGCCCGGCCCTCTAGTGTCGGAGCCATGACGGGGACCTCGGACGCACGGACGGAGCGCGGCCTGGACCGCCTCGTGAACTTCTCCGACGCCGTCGTCGCCATCGCCATCACGTTCCTCGTCCTCCCCCTCGTCGACGTGGTCGAGGAGGGCCGCGCGGCCGATCTGGGGTCCCTCCTCACAGGTCACTACGGCACCCTCTCCGCCTTCTTCATCACGTTCGCCGTGATCGGACGGCTCTGGGCGGTCCACCACTCCGTCTTCGAGGGCGTGGCCCGGTACTCGCCCGCGCTCGTCGTCGCGAACTTCGTCTGGCTGGCCGCGGTCGTCCTGCTCCCCTTCGCGGCGAACCTGATCTCGAACGTGCTCGACACCGACGGCAGCGTCATCGCGCTCTACATCGGCACGATGATCGCGGCGAGCGCGGCGACCCTCGCGATGCAGCTCATCGTGCGCCGCGATCCGGATCTCCTGGCCCCGGGGGCGGAGCCGCGGCGCTCCCTCTCGAGGTCGCTGATCGTGATCGGCGTCCTCCTCGCGGCCCTCGTGCTCGCCGTCGCGGTGCCGGCCGTCAACATGTTCGCGCTCCTGCTGCTCCTGCTCTCGGGTCCAATCGAGCGCCTGGTGCACCGCGGTCGCCCCGGGGGACGAGCGGCCCACCGCCGGACGGAGCGCGGGCTCGACCGGCTCGTCAACTTCTCGGACGCGACCGCCGCCATCGCCATCACCGTCCTCGTCCTGCCGCTGGTGCAGCTGGCTCCCGAGGTCGCCCGGGAGGGCGGCGGAGTCCCGGCGCTGCTCGCGGAGCACCTGGACTCGGTCCTCGCCTTCGCGCTCTCCTTCGCGGTCATCGCCGTCTTCTGGATCCCCCACCACCGCGTCTTCGAGATCGCCGGGGACTACGACGGCGCCCTGGTGTGGCTGGACCTGCTGTGGCTGGCCGCGCTGGCGTTCTTCCCGTTCTCGACGAGCGCGCTGGCGCTGTTCCCGGACTCCCGGGCGACGATCGGGCTCTACATCGGCACGATGGCCGCGATGAGCGGGGCGCTGGTCCTGATCGAGCTGCGCCTCTCCCTGCACCCGGAGCTCAGGCGGCCCGGCGCAGGGCCCCTGCCGCTCGCGCCCGCCCTGCTGCCCTTCGCGCTGCTCCTCGTCGCACTGGCGCTGGCGCTGCTGGTCCCGTCGGTCGGGCTCTGGTGGCTGCTCCTGCTCCTGCTGCAGCGGCCCGTCCGGGCACTGCTCGCGCGGCGCTGATCCTCAGGCGCCGGGCGTCCAGCCCAGCTGCGGGGCGATGCGCTCGGCGACGGCGCGCAGGATGCGCCGGTGCGGCTCCACCCCGCCGACCGCCGGGAGCGTCACCGTGAGCGCGTCCGCCTCCGCGAGCGCCGGATCCGCGGCGAGCGATGCGACGATCCGCTCCGGGCTCCCGACGTGGAGGGGGCTGAAGCGCATCGGGGCGGCGATGATCGACCGGTCGGCCGTGCGGGGGCGGCCCTCGTCGTCCATCCGCGCGAGGTAGCCCTCGATGAAGGGGCGGTGCGCCTCCTCGTCGGCGGCGTCGAGCAGCGGCAGCACGATCCGGCCCGCCGTCACCCTCGACGTGCGCCCCGGGTGCGCTGCGGCGAAGGCCTCGCGGTAGGCGCGGATCTGCACCGCCTGCTGCTCGGCGAACGGCAGGCCCGTCTCCTCCGTGTTGAGCGTGGACACCTGCAGGTGCATGCCCTGCTCGCCTGCCCGGACCGCGGAGGACACCGTTCCCGCCCCGTACCAGAGCCGGTCGGCGAGGCCGGGCGCGTGCGGCTGCTGAACCAGCGGAGCGCCGACCGGGACCGACATCAGGGCCGACTCCGCGACGCCGAGCACGGCGCCCGAGAGCGCCTCGCGGAGTCGCGCGATGCGCTCCTGCGCCTCCTCGCGGAAGTCGCGCTCGGCCTGCCCGAACACCCCGTCGAAGACGGAGGAGAGATGCGCGAAGCCGCTGCTGACGCCGAGGTCGAGGCGTCCGCCCGAGAGCAGGTCCACGGTCGCGGCGTCCTCGGCGAGGCGCACGGGCGACTCGTAGCGGGCGCCGATGACCGCGGTCCCGAGGCGGAGGCGGCGGGTCCGCTGGGAGGCGGCCGCGAAGAAGGTCATCGGAGACGCGAGGTAGCGCTCGAAGTGCCGCACGCGGACCCAGCCGGTGCCGTAGCCGAGATCCTCGGCGAGCTCGAGCAGGGCCAGCCCGTCCTCGAGGCTCCGCGCGGCGTCGCCGGGCTGCTCGGGGCCCTCCGGGTACGGCACGAAGGTCAGCAGGTCGAGTCCGAGGCGGCGGGTCACGCTGCGACGCTACTCCGGCCGGACCCGCCCCGACGACGGAACGGACGGCGCCGCCCGCCGGAGCAGGGGCACCGTCCGTTCCGACGGTGGTGCGGGGAGGACGGGCGCTAGAGCGCCGCGTAGACCTCGCGGAGCAGGGCGGCCGTCTCGGAGGGCGTCTTGCCGACCTTCACGCCCGCAGCCTCGAGGGCCTCCTTCTTGGCCTGCGCGGTGCCGGCCGAGCCGGAGACGATGGCGCCGGCGTGGCCCATCGTCTTGCCCTCGGGGGCGGTGAAGCCCGCGACGTAGCCGACGACGGGCTTCGTGACGTTCGCCTTGATGAAGTCCGCGGCGCGCTCCTCGGCGTCGCCGCCGATCTCGCCGATCATCACGATCGCCTTCGTCTCGGGGTCGGCCTCGAACGCGGCGAGCGCGTCGATGTGCGTCGTGCCGATGATCGGGTCGCCGCCGATGCCGATCGCGGTCGAGAAGCCCAGGTCGCGCAGCTCGTACATCATCTGGTAGGTCAGGGTGCCCGACTTCGAGACGAGGCCGATCGGGCCCTTGCCGGTGATCGTCGCGGGGGTGATGCCCACGAGCGACTCGCCCGGCGTGATGATGCCGGGGCAGTTGGGGCCGATGATCCGCGTCTTGTTCCCCTTCTCCTGCGCGTACGCCCAGAACTCCGCGGAGTCCTGCACCGGGATGCCCTCGGTGATGACGACGAGGAGGCCGATCTCGGCGTCGATCGCCTCGATGACGGCGTCCTTCGAGAAGGCGGGCGGCACGAACGCGATGGAGACGTCGGCGCCGGTGGCCTCCATCGCCTCCTTCACGGTGCCGAAGACGGGGAGCTCGACGTCGCCGTGGGTGACGGTCGTGCCGGCCTTGCGGGCGTTGACGCCGCCGACCACGTTCGTGCCGGCCTTGAGCATCAGCGCGGTGTGCTTGGTGCCCTCGCCGCCGGTGATGCCCTGGACGATGACCTTGGAGTCCTTGGTGAGGAAGATCGACATGCTTGTTCTCTGATTCCTTGAGTCGTCGGGTCCGTTACGCGGCGGCGAGTTCGGCGGCCTTGTCGGCGCCCTCGTCCATGGTCGCGGCGAGCGTGATGAGCGGGTTGGCGGCGGCCTGGAGGATCGCGCGGCCCTCCTCGACCTTGTTGCCGTCGAGGCGGACGACGAGCGGCTTCGTGGCCGAGTCGCCGAGGATCTCGAGCGCCTGGAGGATGCCGTTGGCGACCGCGTCGCACGCGGTGATGCCTCCGAAGACGTTGACGAAGACGCTCTTGACCTGCTCGTCGCCGAGGATCACGTCGAGGCCGTTCGCCATCACCTGGGCGGAGGCTCCGCCGCCGATGTCGAGGAAGTTGGCCGGCTTCACGCCGTTGTGCCTCTCTCCGGCGTAGGCGACGACGTCGAGGGTCGACATGACCAGGCCCGCGCCGTTGCCGATGATGCCGACCTCGCCGTCGAGCTTCACGTAGTTGAGGTCGTTCTCCTTGGCCTTCGCCTCGAGCGGGTCGGCGGCGTCCTTGTCCTCGAGCGCGGCGTGGTCCGCGTGGCGGAAGCCGGCGTTCTCGTCGAGCGAGACCTTGCCGTCGAGCGCGACGATGTCGCCCTCCTCGGTGAGCACGAGCGGGTTCACCTCGACGAGCGTGGCGTCCTCGCCGGTGTAGACGTCGTACAGCTTCACCAGGACGGGCGCGACCTTGGCGATCAGCTCCTCCGGGAATTTCGCCGCGCGGGCGATCTCCTCGGCCTTGGCCTGATCGATGCCCTGGCCGGGGATGACCTCGACGCGCGCGAGGGCGTCGGGGCGCTCGACGGCGAGCTGCTCGATCTCCATGCCGCCCTCGTAGGAGGTGAGCGAGAGGTAGGAGCGGTTGGCCCGGTCCAGCAGCACCGAGAAGTAGAACTCGCGGTCGATGCGCGCACCGCCGGCGACCATGACGCGCTTGACGACGTGGCCCTTGATGTCGAGGCCGAGGATCGACTGCGCCGCGGCGAACGCGTCCTCGGGGGTCTTCGCGACCTTCACGCCGCCCGCCTTGCCGCGGCCGCCGATCTTGACCTGCGCCTTGACGACGGTGACGCCGCCCAGCTTCTCCGCCGCGGCGCGCACCTCCTCCGGCGTGTCGGCGACGATGCCCGGGAGCACGGGGACGCCGTACTTCTCGAACAGATCACGGGCCTGGTATTCGAAGAGATCCACGCTGCATTCCCATTCCGCGCCGAGCGCGCTTGCGTTTCGAGTTCGAGGTGGCCCGGACGACGCCGGAGTCTCGGCACTGTCCCTGGGCCGCGCCGAGTCTACTCCGCACCCGCCGCGGGCTTCCCGTGCGGTCGCTCCGCGCCCGCCGGACGCCCGCCGGGGGTCACCGGCCCCTCCTCCGCCCGCCGCTCCCGCGTAGCGTGGAGCCATGTCGTCGGCCACCCGCACCCCGGACGTCTTCCGCGAGGGCGTGTTCCTGCTGGCGGGGGCGCGCGCGATCCTCCTCCAGATCGCGCACCCGGCGGTCGGGCAGGGCGTCGCCGACCACTCCGACTTCGTGCACCGGGCCGTGAACCGCCTGCACGGGACGCTCTCCTACCTCTACGTCCTGCACTACGGCACTCCCGAGGACGTCCGCGCCGTCCGCCGCCGCGTGAACAGGGCGCACGTGCCCGTGCGCGGCCCCGGCTACACGGCCTTCGACCCGGAGCTGCAGCGCTGGGTCGCGGCGACGCTCACCCAGTCGATGCTGCAGCTCTACGAGGGCGCCTTCGGTGCGCTGAGCAAGGAGGAGGCGGACGACATCGTGCGCCGCTCCGTCGTCGTCGGCGCGGCCCTGCAGATGCCCGCGGACCTCTGGCCCGACTCCCGCACCGCGTTCGACGCCTACTGGGAGCGGGAGCTGGAGCGCCTCGAGGTCACGCTCGCGGCCCGCCGGGTCGCCCACGACCTGCTGGGCCCGAGCATCGCCGCCTGGTACCTGCGCCCGCTCGGCCCCTACCTCCGCCTGATCACCGCCGGTCTGCTCCCGGCGGCGCTCCGCGAGCCCTTCGGCTTCCACTGGACCGCACGGCAGGAGGCGCGGTTCGAGCGGGCGCTCTCGCGCACCTTCGCCGTCTACCGCCTGCTTCCCGCGATCGTGAGGACGGCGCCCAGCCGCTACTACCTCGCCCGGGTCCGACGCGACGCTCAGAAGCCGGCCACGACCTCCCAGCCCGCGTAGGCGGCTAGCTCCAGCCCGAGCGCCTGCGCGGCCGCGCGCGCCTCGTCGATCCCGCGCTCGTCGCGCACGTCGACGGTGACCGGCACGCTGTCGCCGAACCCCGCGATCTCGACCCGCGCGCTCGTCGGACCGCTGTAGAGCGGAACGTGCGCGTCCGCGGTCCGCGCGCTGACCACTCGCGAGCCGGTCGCCTCCGCGATCACCGCGAGGGCGAACGGAGCCGTCACCACCGCGTCCGTGTAGAGCGTCGCCTCGCCGCGCATCGCGCCTCCCGTCGTCCGACCCGCGGGACCGGGCCGCAGCAGTCCGACTGTAGGCAGCCGCCCGCGCCTCCCGCACCCCCTTCCGCTCGGCGCCGGGATGCGCACTGCCCGCCCGTCCGTGCTGAACATCCGGTGCGGATCGCTCGACGCGGCCGCCCGGCGGATCTACGGTGAAGCACCCGGCATCCGCCGCGGCGGTCAACGACGACTGGAGCCTTGATGAGCATCACCGAACCCCGCACGGCCGAGGCCCCCGCCGCTCCCCCGCCCGCCGCCGGCTTCGGCACTCTCTCCGTCGCGGCCATCCTGGCGGAGGCGGCGCGGCGCACCCCTGACACGATCGCCATCCGCGTCGGCGAGCAGGCCGTCGACTACGCGACCCTCTGGCGGCAGACCCGTGCCTACGCCGGAGCCCTGCGCGCCCAGGGGATCGGACCGGGCGACCGCGTGGCCCTGCTCGTCCCGAACGTCCCCGACTTCCCCCGCGGCTACTTCGCCGTCCTCGCGCTCGGCGCCGTGGTGGTCCCGGTGCACGCCCTGCTCAAGCACGACGAGATCGCCTACGTCCTGCGCGACTCCGGAGCCGTCGCGCTCGTGTGCGCCGCTCCGCTGCTCGCCGAGGGGGCCGCCGGAGCGGACCTCGCCGGCGTCCCCGTGCTGAGCGTGATGGTGCCCGACGGCACCGCCTCGCCCCTCCCGCGCCTGGAGGACCTCGCCGCGGAGGCGACCCCGATCGACCGCTACGTGCCCCGCTCCCCCTCCGACACGGCGACGATCCTCTACACCAGCGGCACCACCGGCCGCCCGAAGGGGGCGGAGGGGACGCACTTCGCGATCGTCTCGCAGTCGGACGTGCTGCTGATGAACACGTTCGACCTGCACCGCGGCGACGTGGTGCTCGGGGCGCTGCCGCTCTTCCACACCTTCGGGCAGGTCTGCGCGATGAACACGGCCTTCCGCACCGCCGCGACGGTCGTCCTGGTGCCGAAGTTCGACGGCGACGCCGCGCTCGAGGCGATGATCGCCCACGGCTGCACGGTCTTCGAGGGCGTGCCCACGATGTACGTCGCCCTGCTCGACGCCGCGACCCGGCGCGAGGACCGGCCGCCGCTGCGCTACGCGGTCTCGGGAGGCGCCGCCCTGCCCGTCGCCGTGATCGAGCGCTTCCGCGAGGTGTTCGGCGTCGAGATCTACGAGGGCTACGGGCTCACCGAGACCTCCCCGGTCGCCACCTTCAACCACGTCGGAGTCCCGCCGCGGCCGGGCACGGTCGGCACGCCGATCTGGGGCGTCGAGGTCGAGGTCGCCCGCCCCGACGTGACCGACCGAGTCGAGCTGCTCCCCCGGGGCGAGCTCGGCGAGATCGTGGTGCGCGGGCACAACCTGATGAAGGGGTACCTCGGCAACCCGGCGGCGACCGCGGAGGCGGTGATCGACGGCTGGTTCCGCACCGGCGACCTGGGCACGAAGGACGAGGAGGACTACATCCGCATCCTCGACCGCACGAAGGACATGATCATCCGCAACGGCTACAACGTGTACCCGCGCGAGGTCGAGGAGGTGCTGATCGGGCACCCGGCCGTGCAGAACGCGGCGGTCTTCGGGATCCCGGACGAGCGCCACGGCCAGGAGGTGATGGCCGCGGTGATCCTCGCCCCGTCGGCGACCGCCACCGCGGAGGAGCTGATCGCCTACGCGAACGAGCATCTCGCCGCCTTCAAGTTCCCCCGCCGCGTCGAGTTCGTCGACGCCCTCCCGCTCGGGCCCAGCGGCAAGATCCTCAAGCGGGAGCTCGTCGCGCGCTACGCCGGCTGACCCCTTCCGCAAGAGGGCACACGGGAAGGGACGGACGTCAGCCGAGCAGGGACCAGACGGTCCCGGCGAGGACGGTGCCGACGGCGGCGCCCGCGAGGACCTGGGCGGGGGTGTGCGCGCCGAGGCGCACCCGCGACCAGAGCACCCAGAGGACGATGGGCACGCTGATCAGCAGGGAGAGCGGTCCGTAGGCGATCAGCACGACGACGGCGCAGGTGGCGACCACCGCCGCGTGCCCGGACAGCTTCCAGACCAGGTTGACCACGCCGACGGCGAGCACCACGGCCACCGTCACCACGCCGAACGTGGTCACCGCGGCAGGAGCGCCGAGCGCGGCGAGCAGCACCAGTCCGGCCGCGATCGACACCAGCGCCAGCGCGATCGGCAGCGCCCGCTCGCGCCGGTCGGGCACGTGATGGTCGCCGTGGATCCGGCCGGTGCGCATCAGCAGGCGGATGACGAGGTAGGGCACCACCCCGACGAAGAGAGCTGCGAGCGCTCCCCAGGCGACACCGAGCAGGGGCGGATCCGCGACGCGCGCGCCGACCACGACCGGCACGAGCACCGCGAGGACCGCCGGGGAGAACGCCTCCGTCGCGAGCCGCGCGGCCGCCGATCCGGCCGCCACCGGACTAGATCTTCTCGATCGGCGCGACCTTGATCAGCAGCTTCTTCGCGCCCACCTGGTCGAAGAGCACGTGTGCGACGCGCTTCGAGCCCTCGCCCGTCACCGCGTTCACGCGCCCCTCACCGAAGTCGGTGTGCCGGATGCGGTCGCCCGCGATCAGCTCGAGGTCGCCGTTGTCGCGCACCATGCCGGTGATCCGGTTCGGGAACTCGCCCTTGGCCTTCGGCGCCGCGGCGAGCGCTTCCCGGAACTCGGTGTTCGATCGCGACTTGCCGAAGCCGGGCCGCTGAGCGTTCAGGGCCCGGGGCTGCGTGCCGCCGCGCGAGGTCGCCGCGCCGGGCGACTGGCGCCACTGGATCAGCTCTCCCGGGATCTCCTGCAGGAACCGGCTCGGCATCGCGACCGACGTCTCGCCGTACTGCGCGCGGGTCATCGCGAGCGAGAGGTAGAGGCGCTTGCGGGCCCGGGTGATCCCCACGTAGAACAGCCGCCGCTCCTCGGCCGGGCCGCCGGGCTCGTTCGCCGAGATGCGGTGCGGGAGCAGGTCCTCCTCGATGCCGGTGAGGAACACGGCGTCGTACTCGAGGCCCTTCGCCGTGTGCAGCGTCATCAGCGAGACGGTGCCGGAGTCGTCGTCGAGGTCGTCGGCCGCGGCGACCAGCGAGACCTCGGTGAGGAAGTCCACGAGCCCGCCGTCCGGGTTGTTGCGCGCGAACTCCTTGGTGACGGCGATGAGCTCGTCGACGTTCTCGGCGCGGGCCTCGTCCTGCGGGTCGCGGCTGGCGCGGAGCATGTCGAGGTAGCCGCTGCGGGTGAGGAGCGCCGTCAGGACCTCGTGCACCTTCGCCTCGCCGCCCTCCCGTGCGGGGTCGAGCATCAGCGCGCACTCGTCGAGGAGGGTCGCGAGGTCGACGATCGCCTTCGTCACCTTCGGGCCCATCCCGAGCGAGCCGGCGTTGCGCATCGCCTCCCGCAGGGTCACCGCGTTGGTGTCGGCGAACGACTGCAGCTGCGCCTCCGTCGCGGGGCCGATGCCCCGCTTCGGAGTGTTCATGATGCGCCGCAGCGCCAGCACGTCGGCCGGGTTCGCCACCGTGATCAGGTACGCCAGGGCGTCCTTGATCTCGGCGCGCTCGTAGAACTTCGTGCCGCCCAGGATCCGGTAGGGCAGCGCGGAGCGGATGAAGATCTCCTCCAGCGCGCGGGTCTGCGCGTTGGTCCGGTAGAAGACCGCGATCTCGTCGTAGCCGGTGCCCGCCGCGTGCAGGCGGGCGATCTCGTCGACCACGAACTGCGCCTCGTCGTGACCCGAGTACCCGGTGTAGCCGACGATCTTCTCCCCGTCGCCGCTGGAGGACCAGAGGTTCTTCGCGCGACGGTCGAAGTTGTTCGAGATGACGGCGTTGGCCGCCGAGAGGATGTTCTGCGTCGAGCGGTAGTTCTGCTCGAGCAGGATCACGCGGCAGCCCGGGAAGTCGCGCTCGAACTCGACGATGTTGCGGATGTCGGCGCCGCGGAACGCGTAGATGGACTGGTCCGAGTCGCCGACGACGGTGAGCGAGGCCCCCGGGATGGAGCCGTCGGCCGTGACCGGTCCGCGGTAGGGGCGGTCGAACTGCGCCGCGGCCATCGTCGCCGGCGGCACGGGCCGGGTCAGCTCGTGGATCAGCGAGTACTGGGCGTGGTTCGTGTCCTGGTACTCGTCGACCAGCACGTGGCGGAAGCGCCGCTGGTACTTCGCGGCGACGTGCGGGAAGGCGCGGAAGAGGTAGACGGTCTGCGCGATCAGGTCGTCGAAGTCGAACGCGTTCGCCCCCTCGAGCGCCCGCGAGTAGGCCCGGAAGACCTGGAGGAACATCTCCTCGTTCGGGTCGCTGAGGTTCGCGGTGCGGGCGTAGGAGTCGACGTCGGCGAGCTCGTTCTTGAGCTTGGAGATCTTCGCGGAGGCGCTCGCGACGGTGATCCCGAGCGAGTCGGCCTCGAGGTCCTTCACGATGCGCTTGAGCAGGGCGCGCTGATCGCCCGAGTCGTAGATCGTGAACGACTTGGTCATGCCGAAGTTCTCGGCCTCGCGGCGCAGGATCCGCACGCACGCGGAGTGGAAGGTCGAGATCCACATCCCCTCGGCGCTCTGCCCCACCAGCTTCTCGACGCGCTCGCGCATCTCGGCCGCGGCCTTGTTGGTGAACGTGATCGCGAGGATCTGGCTCGGCCAGGCCTCGCCGTTGCCCAGGAGGCTCGCGATGCGCCGGGTGAGGACGCTGGTCTTGCCCGAGCCCGCACCCGCGACGATGAGCAGCGCGTCTCCGCGGTACTCGACCGCCTCGCGCTGCTGGGGGTTCAGCCCCGCGACGAGCTGCTCGTGCGCCGGGTCGGTGCGGGGCGCGTCCCCGGGGCCGCCGGGGGGGCCGACGATGACCGGGGTGGCGCGGGAGTCGCTCGGATCGAAGAGGAAGCTCATGTCCCTCCGAGTGTAGATCGCCCCTCCGACACCGGGAGCGGTCAGGCGGTCCGCTGACGCGGCGCGGGCGAGGTGAGTGCCCCACCGACGTCCAGTCCGCGCCACGCGAGGGAGAAGCCGAGCACGGCGAGCGCCGACGTCGACACCGCCAGGAGCTGCAGGAGCGCGAAGGCGGTGAGGTCCTTCGTGTCGTCGGGGTAGTACTGGATGCCCTGGACGGCGAGAGCCGCGAGCAGCAGCACCACGATCACCGAGCACACCAAAAGCAACCGGTTCACCCCGCGCCGCGCGGGCCTCTTCGGCGCTCGGCCCACCTGGGCCCTGGTGGTCAGCCACGCGCAGGCGGCGGAGGCGGAGGCGAGCGCGACGAGGTCGGCCCCGAGGACGTCGCTCGCCCGGTGCCAGGAGGCGGCCATCGTCAGGTTGCCGACCAGCACCACGACCGCGCCGCCCAGCGCGAGCACGACGGTCCGCGCGCGCCCGGGGACGACCATCGCCAGGGCGAAGACCACCGAGACGGCCGCCGCGGTGTGCCCGCTCGGGAAGCTGCCGCCGGTGTACCAGGAGTCGGTGTCGACCAGCTCGGGCCGCTCGAGGACCACGTTCTTGAGCAGCTGGGTGAGCCCGGCCGTGACGACGATCGAGCCGACGGAGGCGACGGCCAGCGCCGGGCGCCTCCGGATCAGCGCGATCGCCGCGACGAGCAGGGCGCCGACGACCATGGAGAGCGGGGTGACGTCCGCGAGCGCCCCCGCGGCGGCGCCGGTGGCCCGGCCGAAGACGAGGTCGGCGCCCCGGAGCCCCGAGTTCTCGACGCCCTGGCCCTGAGGGGTGAGCACGGCGAGCCAGTAGACGACGACGACGCCGATCACGGCGAGGACGGCGGTGGTGATCCAGCGGCGGGCGATGCGCTCTCGGGTGGACACGGGGCCTCCTCTCGAGGGTCGGGCGGGCGGTGGTGAGCCGATGATGCCAGCGCAGCCTCCGCGTCCGCTCGGCACGCGCCGGAGGAGCGCCCGATCACGATCCGGGTTCAGCCGCGGAGCAGACGCTCCTGCTCGGCCGCCCGCGCCTCGATCGCCAGATCGGGCTGGTCGGCGAAGACGCCGTCCACTCCCGAGCGGAGGATCATCGCGAACTCCTCCTGCCAGCCGCCGTACTCCGCCGGGTCCTTCCCGCGGCGGTGCACCTTCTCGAGGAATCGGTTCTCGGCGCGCAGCGTCCAGCAGTAGACCTCGAGCCCGGCCGCGTGGGCGTCCTCGACGAGCGGACCGGTCCCCGTCGCCCGGCCGGCCGCGTCCCGCGAGAAGAGCATGCTCTTGTCGACGCTGATCCCGTCGACGACTCCGGCGAGGTTCCGCAGTCCCGCCGGCGTGGTGAAGGCGGAGTAGGGGGCCGCGGCGGCGCCGTGGGCGGCCACGAGGTCGGGCGGGGCGCCCCGCGACTCGAGCAGGTAGATCCGGCGGGTGCCGACTCCGCTCACCGCGAGCCGCTCCAGCACGGTCTTCTCGAAGCTCTCGATCGTGAGCCGCGGGTCGCGCGGACCCCAGCCCGCGGCGGCGAGCTCCTCGCGCAGCAGCACGTCCAGCGGCAGCCCGATCCCGGCGAAGTACGTCGCGTGCTTGATCTCGGCGACGAGCCCCGGCGGAGCGAGCGGATCGTCCTCCGCCGCCCGGTCCAGCAGCGCCAGCAGCTCCCTGAAGCGCAGCAGCGGGAACTGCCCGTCGAACGTGGCGCTGGAGCCGCGCACCGCCGGCAGCCGCTCGCGGGCCCGCAGCTCCGACAGCTCGTCCCAGGTGAAGTCCTCGGTGAACCAGCCGGTGATCTCGCGGCCGTCGATCCGCTTGGTGGTGCGGCGCGCAGCGAACTCCGGGCGCTTCTCGACGTCAGTCGTGCCGGAGATCTCGTTCTCGTGGCGGAGGACGAGCACGCCGTCGCGGGTCGCCACCAGATCGGGCTCGAGCGCATCGGCGCCCAGCGCGATCGCCAGCTCGTAGGCGGAGCGGGTGTGCTCCGGTCGGTAGCCGCTCGCTCCGCGGTGGCCGATGACGAGCGGTGACTGACGCGCGGGCATGCCGCGATCCTACGGGCGGCACTGCGCGGCTCGCAGCGGAGTCGAGGTCCGCTCGAAGAGAACAGCCAGACTCTGAGAGGTGCTCTCAGATATGGTGGTGTCCATCGTCGCAGTCCTCTCGGATCCGCGGCGCACCCCGCACCCACAGCGACTCAGATCCGCGAGTTCCCTCGGAGACCAGCGCACCTGAGAGAAGAGGAACCATGGCAAGCAACAATCCGGCCTTCGGACGCCCGGAGTTCAGCAACCGCGGCTACGCCGGCCGCGTGCAGGACCTCCCGGACGTCTCCCCCGGCACGCTCGACCAGATGTACTCCCGTCCGGCCGCCGGCTCCGTCGAGACCGACCGGATGACGGTCGAGGACACCCTCGCCAAGACCGCCCTCGCCTTCGTCGTGCTCCTCGCGGGTGCGGCCGTCGGCTGGTTCGTCCCGGACCTGATGCTCCCCGCCGTGCTCGTCGCGCTGGTGCTGGGCATCGTCAACGCCTTCAAGAAGCAGCCGTCGCCGGCCCTGATCCTCGGCTACGCCGCGACCCAGGGCATCGCGGTCGGTGCGATCTCGAAGTTCTTCGAGAGCGCGTACGCCGGAGCGGTCGTCCAGGCCCTCATGGCGACCGTCATCGTGATCGGCGTCACCCTGGCGCTGTTCATGAACGGCAAGATCCGCACCTCGCCGAAGCTCAACAAGATCTTCTTCATCGGCATGATCAGCTACGCGGTGTTCTCGCTGGTGAACCTGGGCCTCGGCCTCTTCGGCGTCGGCGGCGGCTTCGGTCTCCGCACCGGCTTCATCGGCATCGTGATCGGCCTCATCGCCGTCGCGCTCGCCACGTACTCGCTCGTGATGGACTTCGAGTTCATCCAGCAGGGCGTGCGCAACCGCCTCCCCCGCATCTACGGCTGGACCGGCGCCTACGGCATCCTGGTCACCGTCGTCTGGATGTACCTGGAGATCCTGCGCCTCGTCGCGATCTTCCGCGAGTAGCACGGCGCACCACGTCCGACGGGCGCTCGACCTCCGGGTCGGGCGCCCGTCGTCGTTCCCGGCCCCAGCGCCGTTCCCGGTGCGCTGCCGGGAGCGCCTGGCACGATGGAGGGATGAGCGCCGCAGACTCCCGGATCGTCGGCCTCGACGTCGCACGCGGCCTGGCCGTCCTCGGCATGTTCGCCGCCCACCTCGCCCCGGTCGAGAGCGAGATGCTCTGGAACGGCCGCAGCTCCGTCCTCTTCGCCGTGCTGGCGGGAGTGTCGATAGGGCTGATGACGGGCGGAGCACAGCGCTCCTCGCGGCCCTGGCACGACACGGGATCGATCCTGCTCCGCGGGCTGTACCTGCTCGTCATCGGCGTCGCCCTCACCCTGCTCGGGACGCCGATCGCGGTGATCCTGCCGCACTACGGGGTGATGTTCCTCGTCGCGGCGCTGCTGCTCTTCCTGCCGCGGGCGGTCCTCGCTGTGCTGGTCGCGGCCGCGGCGATCGCCGGGCCCCTCGCGGTCGACGCGCTGACCAGCGCCGGCGGCTCCTGGCTCTCGACCATGTCGCCCGACGAGGCGCTCCTGGCCGCGCAGCCCCTCATCTGGTTCACCCAGTACTACCCGGTGCCGTCGTGGCTGGCGTACGTGGTGCTCGGCCTCCTGATCGCGCGCTGCGACGTCCGGTCCGCGACCACCCAGCGCTGGGTCGTCGTCGGCGGCGCCGTCTCGGCCGTGCTCGGCTACGGCGGCGGGCGGCTGCTCGGGGGTCCGGAGGCGGTGGAGGCGCACGCCAGCACCACCGCCGAGCTCCTCGGGGCGGGCGGGGTCGCCTGCGTGGTCCTCGGCGCGCTGACGGCTCTGCTGCAGCGGCTGCCGCTCCTGGCACGGGCGGCGACTCCGATCGCGGCCGTCGGTGCGATGCCGCTGACGATCTACTCGCTGCAGCTCGTGGCGCTGGCGGTGTACCTGGTCCCGTACGAGCCGTTCGACTTCGAGGCGTGGCGCAGCTGGACGCTGCTCGGCGTCTTCGTGGTCGGCTCGATCGTCGCCGCTCTCCTCTGGAGGCGGCTCGTGGGGCAGGGCCCGCTGGAGTGGCTGCTCGCGCGCGCGTCGCTGCGGCCTCGGGGTCCGCGCGCGGCGCTGGGTTAGGGTGGCCGGATGATCACGCGTCGCGAGGCCGCTCAGCGCCTCGACATCCCCCTCGAGATGGCGACGCGGCACGGCATCCCCACCCGTCTGTCGGAGGAGGAGCTCGCCGCCCTCGAGCAGGATCCGCCCGCCTGGCTCGTCCAGTCGCGCGCGAACCGCACCGGCAGGCGTCCCGTGTGGGTGACCCTCGACTGCGCCGTCTGCGGCCGCTCCGAGGCCGCCCGCCCGAAGAAGTGGTGGCCCGAGTTCACGTTCCTCGTCTGCGAGGACCACTCCCCCGCCTCCTGGCCGTACCACCCCGAGGGCCACCGCCGCGACGAGTACGACGGCATCGGCACCCGCTTCATCGGCGTGCTCGACACCCCCGCCTGACCCGCGCTCGCGCGCCTGCCGCCTGCACCTCGGCCCCCGGACCAGCGCCGACCCGCGTTCCCCGACCGCTCGGCAGGAGCTCGCTTCTCCGCCGGCACCCCAGGAACGTCCCCGCAGGGCCTCGTCCCGCTGCCCGCCACTCGGAACGCCTCGCCAGGCACCGGTCAGCCCCGACCGATCCCCCGGCCGAACCGCGGCCACCCGTTCCCTGAACAGCCACCTGAGCTCGTTCCCCGACCTGCATCCCGGGAACGGCCCCGCAGGGGCTCGTTCCCCTCTACCTGCACCCGGGAACGGCCCCGCAGGGGCTCGTTCCCCCACACTCTCCCCTCAACAAGAAACGGCCCCCTTCGAAGGGAGCCGTTCCTGACGTTTCGCGGGTCTCCGCGCGGTCAGCTGCAAGGCGGAGAAGGGCGCGATACCGGAGGTATCGCAACCGCCGACAACGCCGCAGATGACCGTGCGGAGACCCGCGGAATCATTCCCACTCGATGGTGCCGGGGGGCTTGGACGTCACATCCAGCACCACCCGGTTCACGCCGCTCACCTCGTTGGTGATGCGGTTGGAGATTCTGGCGAGGAGGTCGTAGGGCAGGCGGGTCCAGTCGGCGGTCATCGCGTCTTCCGAGGAGACGGGGCGCAGGACGATGGGGTGGCCGTAGGTGCGGCCGTCGCCCTGGACTCCGACGGAGCGGACGTCGGCGAGGAGGACGACGGGGCACTGCCAGATCTCGGTGTCGAGGCCGGCGGCGGTGAGCTCGGCGCGGACGATGGCGTCGGCGTCCTGGAGGAGGTCGAGCCGCTCCTGGGTGACCTCGCCGACGATGCGGATGCCGAGGCCGGGTCCGGGGAAGGGCTGGCGGCCGACGATGACCTCGGGGAGGCCGAGCTCGCGGCCGATCGCGCGGACCTCGTCCTTGAAGAGGGTGCGGAGCGGCTCGACGAGCGCGAACTGCAGGTCCTCGGGGAGTCCGCCGACGTTGTGGTGGGACTTGATGTTGGCGGTGCCGGTGCCGCCGCCGGATTCGACGACGTCGGGGTAGAGCGTGCCCTGGACGAGGAAGTCGATCGTCTCGCCCTCGCCCTGGGCTTCGAGCACGAGCGCTTCGGCGGCGGCCTCGAAGGTGCGGATGAACTCGCGGCCGATGATCTTGCGCTTCTGCTCCGGGTCGCTGACGCCGGCGAGCGCGTCGAGGAACTGCTCACGCGCGTCGACGGTGACCAGGCGGACGCCGGTCGCGGCGACGTAGTCCTCCTCGACCTGGCGGCGCTCGTCCTTGCGGAGGAGTCCGTGGTCGACGAAGACGCAGGTGAGCTGGTCGCCGATGGCACGGTGCACGATCGCAGCGGCGACGGCGGAGTCGACTCCGCCGGACAGGCCGCAGATGACGCGTCCGGTGCCGACCTGCTCGCGGATCACGGCGACCTGGTCGTCGATCACGTTGGAGGAGTTCCAGTCGGCCGGGATGCCCGCGGCGCGGTGGAGGAAGTTCTCGATGACGGCCTGGCCGTAGGCGGAGTGCTTGACCTCCGGGTGCCACTGCACGCCGTAGAGGCGGCGCTCGTCGTTGCCGAAGGCGGCGACCGGGGTGGAGCTCGTGGAGGCGAGGACCTCGAAGCCCTCGGGTGCCTGTGCGACCGAGTCGCCGTGGCTCATCCACACCGTCTGGTCGGCGGGCTGCTCGCCGAGGAGCACGCCACCGTCGGTCGAGAGGGCGGCGTCCGTCGCTCCGTACTCGCGCAGCCCCGTGTTGGCGACCTCGCCGCCGAGCGTCTTCGCCATCACCTGGAAGCCGTAGCAGATGCCCAGGACCGGGACCCCGAGGTCGAAGATCGCGGGGTCGAGCTGCGGGGCGCCCTCCTCGTACACGCTGGAGGGGCCGCCCGAGAGGATGATGCCGACGGGCGACTTCGCGGCGATCTCGGCGGCCGTGGCGTTGGAGGGCACGATCTCGGAGTAGACGTTCGCCTCGCGGACCCGGCGGGCGATCAGCTGCGCGTACTGCGCGCCGAAGTCGACGACGAGGACGGGCTGCGCGGCCAGGTGCGGCTGGGGAGCGGTGGGCTGCTCGCTAATGGGGGGCCTCCACGGAGTCGGTCGGGGTCTTCGGGTCGGTGCCGGCGGTCCGGCGCTCGAGGTACTGCTCGACCTCGCGGGCGATGCGGGTCTCGACGAAGAAGGAGAGGGTGGGCACCACGCCGCCGAGCGCGATGAGCACGAAGCGCGTGAACGGCCAGCGCATGAGGCTCCACAGGCGGAAGTCGGCGAAGAGGTAGACGACGTAGAACCAGCCGTGCGCGATCAGGATGCCGGTGGACAGGTTCGCGCCGGTGCCGCTCGACGTGAACTCGCCTCCGGGCACCTCGTACATCGGGGCGAAGTGCAGGACGCCCTGCTGGCCGAAGGCGAACAGCTCGAGGTGGAAGACGTACTTGAGGAGCATCTCCGCGCAGAGCAGGAGCAGCATCACGCCGGTGATGATCGAGGTCACCCGGTAGAAGCGCAGCGCGCTCCGGATCGCAGGGAACTGCGCGGGCTTGGGCTCGAGGGGCATGACGACCAGTTTACGGTGCGGGGGCGGGGGCCTCGGCCCGGTCGCCCAGGTCGGCGCGGGCGCGCTCCTCGGCGTCGAGCGCCTCCTCGGCCTCGCGCTCCCACGCGTCCTTGACGAGGCGGAACCAGAGGTAGAGGGCGAAGCCGGCGAAGACGACCCACTCGATCGCGTAGAAGACGTTGAGCCAGTTCAGCGAGACGTCGCTCACGCGCGCCGGGGAGTCGATGGCCCCGAGTCCGGCGACCGGCTCGTCGACGACGACGTAGCCCTGGTAGACGTCCTGGGGCGGGTCCGGCCAGCGGTTGATCAGCGCGGGGACGGAGAGCGCGGTGAGGGTGGCGGGGTCCAGGCCCTCCGCCGGCGCCTCCGCGGCCTCGTTGGCCACGAGGCGGCCGGTGAAGGAGGAGGGCGCCTGCTCGCTCCCGCTGTTGAGCGCGTCCGCGACGGACTGCGCCTGCGTTTCGTCCTGCGTCCAGCCGTAGGCGAGCACCAGGTCGGCGTCGGCGGTGCGGGTACGGGCGATGACCCACCAGCCCGGCTGCTCGCCGTTCAGGCGGCCGCCGAGGGTCTCGGCACCGCCCGGCACGAAGACGGACGAGCCCTCCACGCGCTGTCCGTCGGCGGTCGCCGTGATCGAGCGGGAGGGGGCCGCGACCTCGGCGAGCGGGAGCGTCGTCTCCGACACTCCGGAGTCGGGCGCGGCGGCTTCGACCGCGCGTCCGACCTGCCACTGCCCGAGCGCGGCGAAGAGCCCGGCGATCAGGAGTGCGAGCGCCAGCGCGGCGATCCAGCGCGGGCGCCGGGCCACCTGCCCGACCGTGCTCTGCGTCATTCGTCCCTCGTCCGCCCTCGATCCGTGCGGTGTCCCGCGGGCCGGATCGAGCCTAACCCGTGAGTGTGGGAGCTCCGTGGGATCAGTAGTCGGGCTCCCTCGGGCGGCGGGGCCGGGCGTCGTCGGCGCCGTCGGACTGCTGCATCGCCTGGTCGATGAGCGCCTGACGCATCGGATCGGGGAACTCGTCGTCGAGCTCGTCCGGCTCCGCGGGGCGCCTCGGAGGAGCCGGGGCCTCCTCCGCGGAGACGGCGGGCGCGGCCATCGCCGCCTCCACGAGCGCGAAGTCCTCCTCGTCCATGGCCGTGGCCGCTGCGGGTGCCGGGCGGTGCCGCCGCCGCGAGAGGAACGCGCCGATGCTCTCGGAGCGCGAGGCGAGGATCGGCCCGACGATCGCCATGATCAGCACGTAGAGGCCGGCGAAGGGCTGGATCCGCTCGTCGAGCCCCGCCGAGAGCGAGAGCGTCGCCAGGATGAGCGCGAACTCGCCGCGGTTGTGCAGGATGAACGCCGCGTTCAGGCCCGCGCGCGGTCCGAGCTTGTTGAGCCACGCGACGAACTGCCCCGCGCCGAGGTTGAGGACGATGGTCATCACCGCGGCGATCAGCACCGGGACCACGACGCTCGGGAACGCACCGGGATCCAGCCCGAGACCGAAGTTGACGAAGAAGAAGGCTCCGAACACGTCGCGCAGCGGGATCGCGATGTGCTCGACCCTCGACCGGAACCGCGTCGCTCCGATGACCAGTCCGATCAGGAACGCGCCGATCGCGTCCGTCACTCCGAGGACCTCGCCGATCCCGCCGAACAGGATGGCGAGACCGAAGAACAGGATCGTGAACAGCTCGTCGTCGCGGGTGCGGAAGAAGCGGGAGACGACCTTCCCGCCCCAGCGGGCGATCGCGAACATCACCACGAGGAACGCGAACGCGATGACGAGCTTGAGCACCACCGGCCACGGCTCCGTCTCGCCCGAGAGCACCACGGACACGATCGCCAGGTAGACCGCGATGAAGATGTCCTCGACGACCGTGACGCCCAGGATCATCGGCGTCTCGGGGTTCGCCAGGCGCTTGAGCTCGATCAGCAGCTTGGTGACGATCGCGCTCGAGCTCGTCGCCGTGATGCCGGCGATGATCAGCGCCTCGCGGCTCCCCCAGCCCAGCGCGAAGCCGAAGCCGAGGCCGACGGCCATGTTGACCGCGATGTAGGAGCCGCCGGAGAGGATCAGGCGGCCGGCGTTCCCGAAGAACTCGTCCTGGTCGAACTCCAGGCCGAGATTGAACAGCAGCAGGATCAGCCCGAAGACCGCGGTCAGCTCGATGTAGCTCGACTCGAAATCGAGTGGGAAGAGGTGGAAGTTCGGGCTCGCGAGGAGCCCGACGACCATGTAGATCGGGATGGCCGGGAGCCCGATCGTCCTCCCCAGCCGGCCGAGGACGTAGGCGACGACGAACAGGACGCCGAGGACGATGAGGTCTTCGCCGTGGTGCATCCTCAGGCTCCGGGCGGGGCGTCGACCGTCTTGGCGAAGCTGCCGGTGCGGAAGAACGCGAACGCCTTGGCGACCTTCTCGGGGCTGCCGGCGACCACGAGGGTGTCGCCGGGGAAGACGCGGAAGTCGGGGGCCGGCGCCGGATTGGCGGCGTCGCCCCGGACCACGGCGACGACGGTCAGCCCGACGATCCCTCGGTCGGCGGGCTTGCCGAGCTGCTGTCCGGCGATGTGGTCGTCGTAGTCGACGGTGAACCAGTCGATCGAGAGGCCCGGGATCTGGTCGAGCGCGGTCAGCGACTCCGTGATCTGCGTGCCGCCGAGGAGCTCGGCGAGGGTGTGCGCCTCGTCGTCGCTCAGGCGGAGCGACACCTTGGCGCCATCCTGGTCGCCCTCGGCGAACGTGATCAGGTCGCTGTGGCCGGAGCGGTGGGCGATGACGCCGACCTTCCCGCCGTCGGCCGTCAGGAACGTGTGCAGAACGCCGACACCGGGCAGTTTGACCCTGCGGACCTCGACCATGCGTGCTCCCTCCGCGCCGTGCGGCGCTCCCACTCGGGACTTCCAGCTTAGGCGCGTGCGGAGCCCTCCTGCCGAGGGAACCCCGACCCGTCGAGGGATCCCGCAGTTCCCGGCCGGCTCGGCGGTCCTGCGTCCCTCGCTGTCCACAGGGGGTGGGGGGAGTCTCCACAGAAGGAGCGGAGGGAGGGAAAGGGGGGCGGAAGCGTGCAGTGGGGATCTGTCGAGACGGGGCGTGCCGCCGGTCGGACGAGTCCGTGCGGCTGCGCAGCGGTACGCGCGGACCGGCGAGTGGGCGAGGACCTCCGCGGACGAGCGGCAGCGGGCGCGGATCGACGCCGTGGCCGCGACCGGGAGCGCGCCCTTCGTCCTCCGCGAGTCGGCGGCGGCGGTCCGGGACCCCCCCTGGTCGAGCCGCTCGCGGTGACCGTGCATGTCGAGGGGCGACGGACCTGGCAGCCGGACGTGGAACGGCGTCGCGGAGCGCGCGTCCGCCCCCACCCGCACTGATCGACGGACGCGCCGTCTCGGATATGGCGCAGACCGCCGTCGATCCGAACCGACCCGGCGTTCCTCGGGGGCCGCTCGCCCGAGCACGTGCTTCTCGCCGAGAAGCGCCGGGAAGACCGGATCCGCGCGCGCGGGTCCGCAGCGTCGTCCGCCGGGCTGGCGCGAGGCCTACGACGCCAGCCCGTCCGGCCGACCCGCGCCGGCGTCCGCCGCGTCCAGGGACCCCCGGGCCGTCGAGGGAGCCCGCTGTTCGCGGCGGCCTCGACGGTCGAGGATCGCCTCGGTCGGTGAGCGTCAGCTGGGCTGGTACGGCGCGACGACGACCTCGACCCGCTGGAACTCCTTGAGGTCGGAGTAGCCGGTCGTCGCCATCGAGCGGCGCAGGGCGCCGATGAGGTTCGCCGTGCCGTCGGCGCCGGTCGCCGGGCCGTAGAGGACCTGCTCGAGGGTGCCGACGGTGCCGACCTCGACGCGGCGGCCGCGCGGCAGCTGCGGGTGGTGCGCCTCCGCGCCCCAGTGCCAGCCACCGCCGGGAGCGTCGGTCGCGCGCGCCAGCGCCGAGCCGAGCATCACGGCGTCCGCGCCCACCGCGACGGCCTTCACGATGTCGCCGGAGGTGCCGAGGCCGCCGTCCGCGATGACGTGCACGTAGCGTCCGCCCGACTCGTCGAGGTAGTCGCGGCGAGCGCCGGCGACATCGGCGACCGCGGTCGCCATCGGAGCCTGGATGCCGAGCGTCGTGCGAGTGGTGGAGGCGGCACCGCCGCCGAACCCGACGAGGACGCCCGCGGCGCCCGTGCGCATGAGGTGCAGGGCCGCGGTGTAGGTGGAGGCGCCGCCGACGATGACGGGCACGTCGAGCTCGTAGATGAACTTCTTGAGGTTCAGCGGCTCGGTATCGCGCGAGACGTGCTCGGCCGAGACGGTCGTGCCGCGGATGACGAACACGTCGACCCCGGCGTCGACGACGGTCTGGTACAGCTCCGCGGTCCGCTGGGGCGACAGGGCCCCGGCGACGGTCACGCCCGCGGCGCGGATCTCGGCCAGGCGCGCGGTCACCAGCTCGGGGCGGATCGGAGCGGAGTAGATCTCCTGCATCCGCTGCGTCGCGGTCTCGGCCGGAAGCCGGCGGATCTCCTCGAGCAGCGGCTCCGGGTCCTCGTACCGCGTCCACAGACCCTCGAGGTCGAGGACGCCCAGCGCCCCCAGATGCCCGAGCCGGATCGCCGTCGCCGGCGACACCACCGAGTCCATCGGCGCGGCGAGGATCGGCGTCGCGAACTGGTACGCGTCGATCGACCACTTCACCGACACGACCTCGGGGTCGCGCGTCCGGCGGCTCGGGACGACGGCGATGTCGTCGAAGGCGTACGCGCGGCGGGCGCGCTTGGCGCGCCCGATCTCGATCTCCATGACGCAGAGTTTACTGTGGCTCGCTCCTCGCTCCGCTCGTCGCTCGCCCGCGGTCGGCCCGAGCGGGCGGTCGCGTTCCGCAGAGCGTCCTGCGTCCGCGCTACGCCGATCCGCTCGCACGCGGATCGCCGGTTACCGCTGAGCAGTGTCACCCCTGGCTCACGACCGCCCGCTCGCCGCTCGCCCGCGGTCGGCCCCAGCGGATGGTCGCGTTCCGAAGAGCGGGTCGCGTCCGCGCTACGACGATCCGCTGGAGAGCGGATCGCCTGCTACCGCTCCTACCGGGCTCCTCACCGGGCCGCGATCGCGCGAGCGGGCGCACTCCACCAACAGGTGAAACCTGCGCGGCCGCCACCACGATTCGCTGCAACGCGGGAAGCCCGTCCCCACTCCGTCGCGCTCGCGCGCGGTGCACGACCACTCCCCCGCGACGGCACAGGCGGAAGCCTCCCCCCGCAGTCGCGGCGGCGCCCCGCGCCGCTCGCGCTGCGTCCCCCCACCCCTCAGCCGAGAATCGGTGCTCGTCTCCCGGAGGGAGGCGGCGGATCGGGATCGCGGCCCCTCCGGCGTGGTGGGCGTATGGGCCGCAGGCCCATCGGGCAGAGGGGCCGCGATCCCGATCCGCCGCCGGCCCCCACCAGACCCCTCAGCGCCGGTAGTTCGGCGCCTCCACCACCATCTGCACATCGTGCGGGTGCGACTCCTTCAGCCCGGCCGCCGTGATGCGCACGAACTTCCCGCGCTCCTTCAGCTCGGGGATGGTGCGCGCTCCGACGTAGAACATCGACTGGCGGAGCCCGCCGACGAGCTGGTACGCCACGTTCGCGAGCGGGCCGCGGTAGGGCACCTGGCCCTCGATGCCCTCGGCGATCAGCTTGTCGTCGGTGGGCACGTCGGACTGGAAGTAGCGGTCCTTCGAGTAGGAGGTCCGCTCGCCGCGGGTCTGCAGGGCGCCGAGGGAGCCCATGCCGCGGTAGGTCTTGAACTGCTTGCCGTTCTGGAACACGAGGTCGCCGGGGCTCTCCTCGCAGCCCGCGAGGAGCGAGCCGAGCATCACGGTGTCGGCGCCGGCGACGAGCGCCTTGGCGATGTCGCCGGAGTACTGGAGGCCGCCGTCGGCGATCACCGGCACGCCGGACTCGCGCGCGGCGAGGGACGCCTCGTAGACCGCGGTGACCTGCGGGACTCCGACGCCGGCGACGACGCGGGTGGTGCAGATCGAGCCGGGGCCGACGCCGACCTTGATGGCGTCGGCGCCCGCGTCGACGAGGGCCTGCGCCCCGGAGCGGGTCGCGACGTTGCCGCCGATGACGTCGACGCCGGCGAAGGCGGAGTCGGACTTCAGGCGGCGGATGATGTCGAGCACGCCGGCGGAGTCGCCGTTGGCGGTGTCGACGACGATCACGTCGACGCCCGCGTCGAGCAGGGCGGTGGCGCGCTGCCAGGCGTCGCCGAAGAAGCCGATCGCGGCGCCGACCCGGAGGCGGCCCTCGTCGTCCTTCGTGGCGTTGGGGTACTGCTCCGACTTGTCGAAGTCCTTGACCGTGATGAGGCCGGCGAGCTTGCCCTGCGCGTCGACGAGCGGCAGCTTCTCGATCTTGTGCTGCGCGAAGAGGGCGATGACCTCGCTGTCGGGGATGCCGACGCGGCCCGTGATCAGGCCGGTTCTGGTCATCACGTCGCGGACGAGCGTGGTCGCCTTCTCGAACGGCGAGACGAAGCGCATGTCGCGGTTGGTGATGATGCCCACGAGCACGCCGGTGGAGTCGACGACGGGGAGGCCGCTGATCCGGTACTGGCCGCAGAGGTCGTCGACCTGGGCGACGGTGGCGTCCGGGGTGGTGGTGACGGGGTTCGAGACCATGCCCGACTCGCTCCGCTTCACCCGGTCGACCTGGTCGGCCTGGTCGGCGATCGAGAGGTTGCGGTGCAGGACGCCGAGGCCGCCCTGGCGGGCCATCGCGATCGCCATGCGCGCCTCGGTGACGGTGTCCATCGCCGCGGAGAGCAACGGGGTCGCCACGCTGATGCGCTTGGTGAGACGGGAGGCCGTGTCGGCCTCGCTCGGGATGACGTCGGTGTGCCCCGGGAGGAGCATGACGTCGTCGTAGGTGAGTCCGAGGAATCCGAAGGGATCCGGCTGGTCCATCAATGCCCCTTAGCAGGTCGAGTGCGGGAGCCCGGAGAGGACGGGAGGAGTCCGCTCACGAGCGCCACGGTTGTTCGATCTTAAGCGCCGTGAGGCTCGCGGTATTCCTCGACGGCGCGGCCGCCGGGCCGCGGATGGGCGCTGGAGCGCTCTCCTCTCCCTCATAATGTCGTCACGCGTAAGTGCGGACGGTGAAACACCGCCGACATATGCGGAACGTATGGTCAACCAACGTTGTTTGACGACGGCGATTCGGGCGTGCCCGGAGACCCCATCCGTCTGTGCACCCTGACGAGAGGTAGACGTCTTGCTCACAGCCAGCCGTTCGATGCGCCGCCAGCGCTCGACGACCCTGCATCCGACGGACCGGGAGGCGCCCCGTGGATAGGAGACGCCCGAGGCTCCGAGACCGGCTCCTGGCCCTGGGTCTGCTCGCCGCGACCCTCACCGGGATCGCCGCGGCGGCCCCCGCCGCACTCGCCGCCACCACCGCCGACCAGTCGATCATCGCCTGGGTCCGCGTGCAGGGGACGAACGAGAACCTGACGGGGGTGACCGTCGAGATCGGCGGCGACGCCTCCGCGACCGTGACCACCGGCGAGGACGGCCGGGCCACGTTCCCCCTCGACGCCGCGGGCACCTACACGGTGACCGTCGATGAGGAGTCCCTGCCCGCCGACAAGGGCTACCCCGCCGCGGGTCAGAACCCGAAGCAGGTGAAGATCGTCGCCTCGCAGAACCAGATCGTCAACTTCATCGTCTCGACGGCCAACCCGAAGGGCTCCGGAGCGACCGTCCCGGTCCCGACGGACTCCGCGGCTCCGACGAGCCCCGCGACCGAGGGCACGACCGGCAACGACGCGACGAACCCCGACGGGACGTCCAACGCGGTGAACCAGCCGGTGTCGGCCGACACGTTCTGGATCATCTTCTGGCCGAAGGTCGTCACCGGACTGATCTTCGGGCTCCTGATCGCCCTCGCGGCGATCGGCGCCTCGCTGATCTACGGCGTGACCGGCCTGAACAACTTCGCCCACGGCGAGCTGGTCACCTTCGGCGCGCTGATGGCGTACCTCTTCTCCGGGGTCTTCGGACTCCCGGCGCTGCTGGCCATCCCGATCGCGGTGATCCTCGGCGGGGCCTTCGGCTTCGTCCAGGACGGACTGCTCTGGAAGCCGCTGCGGAAGAAGGGCATCCAGCTCATCCCGCTGATGATCGTGACGATCGGCCTCTCGCTGGCCCTGCGCTACGTGTTCGTCTTCTTCTTCGGAGCCGACCGCCTCTCGCTCCCCAACAGCACCGCTCCGTTCTTCACGGTGCCGGAGCTCGGGATCAGCCTGAAGTTCACCGACATCGTCGGCGCCGTCGTCGGCGTCGTCTGCATCGTCGCCGTGGCCTACGTCCTCACGAAGACGAAGATCGGCAAGGCGATGCGGGCGGTCTCGGACAACCGGGCCCTCGCCTCCGCCTCGGGCATCAACGTCGAGCGCGTCATCCGCGTCGTCTGGGTGATGTCGGGCGCTCTCGCCGCGCTGGCGGGCGTCTACATCGGCTACTACCAGTCGCTGCGCTGGGACACGGGAGCGTCGATCCTGCTGCTGATCTTCGCGGCGATCACGCTCGGCGGACTCGGCTCCGCCTACGGCGCGCTGGTCGGCTCGCTCATCATCGGACTGATGATGAACATCTCGACGATCTGGATCCCGGAGAACCTCAAGTACGTGGCTCCGCTCGTTCTCATGATCATCATCCTCCTGGTCAGGCCGCAGGGAATCCTGGGCCGCAAGGAACGGATCGGCTAGGACACCATGAACCTCAACTTCATCTGGCTGGCGATCGGGCAGATCGTCGATCCCACTGTCGCCGCGTACGCGCTGGCGACCATCGGCCTGGTCATCCACTTCGGATTCACGGGGCTGCTCAACTTCGGACAGGCCGGCTTCATGGCAGTGGGCGGCTACGCCTTCGCCATCACCTCGGTCAAGTTCGAATGGCCCGTCTGGGGCTCCTTCCTCGCGACGATCGTCGCGGCGACCGTCTTCGCGCTCATCCTGGGCATCCCGACGCTCCGGCTGCGGGCCGACTACCTCTCGATCGTGACGATCGCGGCGGCGGAGATCATCCGGCTCTCGGTCAAGACCCCCGAGTTCTCGGCGATCACCGGCGGCTCGGAGGGCATCAACGGCGCGGCGAAGGCGTTCAACGACCTCAACCCGCTCCCCGAGGGCCGCTGGGGCATCGGCGTCCTCACCTACAGCCAGGACCAGTGGTGGGTGCGGATCGTCGGCTGGGGCCTCGTGCTCCTGGCCTGCCTCCTGGTGTTCCTCCTGATGCGCAGCCCCTGGGGCCGCGTCATCAAGGGCATCCGCGAGGACGAGGACGCCGTGCGCTCGCTCGGCAAGAACGTCTTCTCGTACAAGATCCAGGCGCTCATCCTGGGCGGCGTGCTCGGAGGCCTCGCAGGAGCGCTGTTCATCCTCCCCCGCTCGCTCCAGCCCGACAACTACGGCACCCAGCTCACGTTCTTCCTCTACACGATCATGCTGCTGGGCGGCGCCGCGACGGTCTTCGGACCCGTCGTCGGCTCGATCATCTTCTGGGTCGTCCTCGGTCTGACCGACGGACTGCTCACGCTCGGGATCGACACCGGGGTCCTCAACAACGACCTCATCCGCCTCACCACCGTGCAGACCGGACCCATCCGGTTCATCGTGGTGGGGGTAGCCCTCATGCTCCTGGTGATCTTCAGACCCCAGGGGATCTTCGGCAAGAAGAAGGATCTGCACTTTGCCTAAGACGCCGGTCTCGGACATCACCGAGGAAGCAATCGTCCCCGGGGTCAGGAAGAAGGACCCCATCGTCGTCGCCGACAACGTCAGCCGCCGCTTCGGCGGCCTGACCGCGGTCGACGTCGAGCACCTCGAGATCCCCCGCGGATCCATCACCGCCCTGATCGGCCCGAACGGGGCCGGCAAGACCACGTTCTTCAACCTGCTGACGGGCTTCGACAAGCCCAACACCGGCAAGTGGAACTTCAAGGGCAAGAACCTCGCCAACGTCCCGGCCTACCGGGTGTCGCGGATGGGCATGGTGCGCACGTTCCAGCTCACCAAGGCGCTCGGCGGCATGACGGTGCTCGAGAACATGCTGCTCGGCGCGAAGGGGCAGAAGGGCGAGAACATCTTCACCTCGCTCATCCGCCCGCTGTGGTCGAAGGAGGAGGACTCGATCGAGCAGCGCGCGATCCGCCTGCTCGAGAAGTTCAAGCTGGACACCAAGCGGGACGACTACGCGTCGAGCCTGTCGGGCGGCCAGAAGAAGCTGCTCGAGATGGCGCGGGCGCTGATGTCGGAGCCCGAGCTCGTCATGCTCGACGAGCCGATGGCCGGCGTGAACCCGGCGCTGACGCAGTCGCTCCTGGGTCACATCGTGAACCTGAAGGACGAGGGCATGACCGTGCTCTTCGTCGAGCACGACATGCACATGGTCAACACGATCGCCGACTGGGTGATCGTGATGGCCGAGGGCAAGGTCGTCGCCGAGGGCCCGCCCTCGACCGTGATGAACGACCCGGCCGTCATCGACGCGTACCTCGGCGCGCACCACGACACCGACCTGGGCACGATCGAGGGCCAGCTCGAGATCGCCGAGGAGATGGACTCCGACCTCGTCCGCGAGGACGTGGAGCGGCAGGCGGAGCAGGCCGGCATCCCGACGCCCGGCCACGACGCTCCGGCGGCCGGAACGGCGTCCCCGTCGGCCTCCGCGCCGACGAGCGTCGCCCCGACGACCGACGCCCCGGCCGTCGAATTCGAGAAGGACGAGAGATGACCGCCGACACGACGACTCCGAACACCCTCGAGACGCACGACCTGCACGCGGGCTACGTGCCGGGGGTCAACATCCTCAACGGCTCGAACGTCTACGTGAAGCGCGGCGAGCTGGTCGGAATCATCGGCCCGAACGGTGCAGGCAAGTCGACGCTGCTGAAGGCGATGTTCGGCCTGGTCAACATCCGCCAGGGCACCGTCCTGCTGAACGGCGAGGACATCACCGGCCTCAAGGCCGACAAGCTGGTGTCCAAGGGCGTGGGCTTCGTGCCGCAGAACAACAACGTCTTCCCGTCGCTCACCATCGAGGAGAACCTCGAGATGGGCATGTACCAGAAGCCGAAGCTGTACAAGGAGCGGCTCGAGTTCGTCACCGAGCTCTTCCCGGAGCTCAGCAAGCGGCTCAAGCAGCGCTCGGGGTCGCTCTCGGGCGGTGAGCGCCAGATGGTGGCGATGTCGCGGGCTCTGATGATGGACCCGTCGATGCTGCTGCTCGACGAGCCCAGCGCCGGCCTGTCCCCGATGCGGCAGGACGAGACCTTCGTCAACGTGCAGCGGATCAACCGCGCGGGCGTCTCGATCATGATCGTCGAGCAGAACGCGCGGCGGGCGCTGCAGATCTGCGACCGCGGCTACGTCCTCGACCAGGGCCGCGACGCCTACGAGGGCGCGGGCCGGGAGCTGATGAACGATCCGAAGGTCATCGAGCTCTACCTGGGCACGCTCGCGACGACCAACGAGGTCACCACGAGCACCCCGACCGTCGGCGGCTGACCCCCGCTGCGAAGGGCCCGTCGTCTCCGGACGGCGGGCCCTTCGTCGTTGCCGGGGCGCGGAGCGGGCGCGAGCGGGCCGAGGGGCCGGTGCGGCTCCGGGGCGGAGGCGGGGCCGCTCGCGCAGGGCGCCGGGCGGCTCGGAGACCACTCCGAGCAGGGCGGGAAGGCAGGCGGCTCGGTGCCCGGAGACGCGCCGGCACGGGGTGCCGCAGAAGGGAGGCGGGGGGGCCGCTCTCCCGGCGCGGACAGGCCTTCACCGGTCTCTCCGCGATGCCCGCCGAACCCCCGGGAAGTCGGCGGAACGGCGGGCCGGACCCTCGGTCTCCTGTCCGCGGGACGAGGGCAGGACAGCGAGAGTCTCTCCGCACCAGCGACACCCACGAGGGGGACAGGATATCGCCCTGCCTGCCGTAGTTTTGGGTACACGGGACAGCCCTGCAGGGGGACGTCCCGCTCCCCTCTCCCCCGGTAGGGACCGCGATCGGCCGCCGATCTCCTCCCCTCCCCGCAGCGCCTCGAGCGCCGCGTCGTCCGCCTCGAAGGAGCCGACCATGAAGAGATACACCCCCGCCCCTGTGGAACTCGGAGCCGGCTTCGGCACCGGTGCGATCGGCGACTACGAGCGCTGGCGCGTCGTCGGCGTCTACGCCCAGGTCGTCATCGCCGAGACCACCGGCGGCAAGCGCCGCAACTACAGCCGTTCCTTCGTCACGTACCGCCTGGCGCAGGAGGCGGAGCTGCTCCGCGCCTCCTAGGCCCTCCGCACTCCACGAGCGCGCGTCCTCCCACTGGAGGGCGCGCGCTTCTGCGTTCCCGCTCGACGTCGTCGCTCCCGCCCGCGGTTCGGCAGGGCGCCCCCTCGAGGCCGGGAGAGGCGCTCGGAGGCGCGTACAGGCCGTCAGAGCCGCTCCTCCTCCCGGGTGGCTCCTCGACGCCACGCCGGGCCCTGGACGCCGCGGAGCCGTCCGCCCGCACCCGACAGCGGCCACCCTCCCGGACGACCGCCGCGCCTCGCTGCGTCCGCACGACCGGCGCGTCTCCTGCTCTCCGCTCCGGGAACGGCGGAGGGGCCCGGTCCGAAGACCGAGCCCCTCAGGGATGCGGCAGGAGCCGCGTCACCGCGTCGTCAGTTCAGCGAACCCTCGACGGTCTCCTCGAAGGAGGTGGTGTTGCCCGTGCCGTACTTGTAGATCGAGACCGAGGCCTCGCTGGTGTCGCCGTTCTCGTCGAACGAGATCGGGCCGGAGAGGCCGTCGTAGTCGACGTCCTCGCCGTCGGCGATGAGCTTCGCGCAGTCGGCGAAGGTCGTGCACTTGGTGCCGCCCTCCGAGACCGACATGAGGTTGTCGCGGATGGTCGCACCGTCCGTCGCCTTGCCCTGGAGCGCGGCGAGAGCGGTCAGGACCGTGGCGTCGTACGACTCCGGCGCGTAGCTGAACACGGTCAGCGCGTCGTTGCCCTGCGACTCGACGAGCGACTGCAGCTTGCCCTGGAAGTCCTCGGACGCCTGGACGCCCGGGTTGGTGAACTGGGCGCCGGCGATGTCGACGTTGGTGTCGGACTCGCCGATGACGCCGTAGTTGCCGTCCGTGCCGTAGAGCTTCGAGAAGTCGAAGCCCTTGGCCGAGAGCTGCTCCGCGATGGTCTTGATCTCGTCGAACGAGATGACGACCAGCGCGTCGGGGTTCGGGGCGAGGACCGAGGTCAGCGCCGAGTTGAAGTCGGTCGAGGCCGGCTCGAAGATCTCCTCGGCCGCGACGGATGCTCCGCCCGCCTCGAGGGTCTCCTTGATGTTCTTCTCGAGGCCGGTGCCGTACGCGTCGTTCATGTACAGGATCGAGACGTTGGTCTTGCCGTCGCCGAGGATCTTGTTGCCGAGGATCCGGCCCTGGAGCACGTCCGAGGGAGCGGTGCGCCAGTAGTAGCCGTCGTCGTCGTAGGTCGTGAAGTCCGGCGAGGTGTTGGCCGGCGAGATCTGGACGACGCCCGCCTGGGTCACCTGGTCGATGAAGGTCTTCGAGACGCCCGAGGACGCCGCGCCGATGATGGCGGAGACGTTGTCGGCGATGAGGGACGTGGCCGACTGCGTCGCGATGTCGGTCGTGGTGTCGCCCGAGTCCTTCTGCTCCACGTCGATCGTGATGCCGGCCTTGGCGTCGTTGATGTCGACGACCGCCTGGTCGACGCCCGCGATCTCGGGCGGGCCGAGGACGGCGAGGGTGCCGGTCTGCGGGAGGATCGTGCCGATCTTGAGGGACAGGTCGCCCGAGCCGCTGTCGCCGCTCGATCCGCTGTCGCCGCCGCCGGCGCAGCCGGCGAGGACGAGAGCGCTGGCGCCCAGAATGGCGACGCCGCCGAGGGTTGCCCGGAGGGACCGCGCGCGGGCCGAGCCGGCCTTCGCGTAAACGCCCATGTTGCTCCTTGAGAGGTGTGTGTCAGTGGGAGCGGCGCCGGTGGCAACCGCTCGGCCAACCTAACCTTCGAAGCAGCCGTGAACAATACAGGGGTGTTACCAATACGTTTCGCGACCGGATCGTTACCATTCCGCTGTCGCGCCGCGCCAGGACGACGCGTTCCGCAGATCAGACGGAGGATCGGCGCCGTCTGCGCTCCGCGGCGACGAGGTCGCCTGAGAAGATCGCCAGGGCGGCCCACACCAGCGCGAAGCCGATCCAGCGCTCGAGCGGCATCTCCTCGTGCAGGACGAAGGCCCCGACGAGGAACTGCAGGAACGGCGTCAGGTACTGCACGAAGCCGACGATCGACAGCGGGAGGCGCCGGGCGGCGCCCGCGAACAGGAGCAGCGGGACGGCCGTGACGATCCCGGCCGAGGCGAGGATGAGGGCGTGCCCCGTCCCCTCCGTCGTCAGGGTCAGCCCCACCGTGGAGCCGACGACCGCCAGCTGCACCACGGCGAGCGGCGTCAGCCAGAGCGTCTCGAGCGTCAGCCCGCCGACCGCGTCCACCGTGCCGCCGACGCGGCTCTTCACCAGGCCGTAGAGGCCGAACGAGAAGGCGAGGGCGAGCGAGATCCACGGGAAGGATCCGTAGCCCACCGCGATGACCAGCACCGCGACCGCGCTGACGCCCATCGCGGCCCACTGCAGGGGCCGGAGGCGCTCGCGCAGCACCAGGACGCCCAGCAGCACCGTGACCAGCGGGTTCATGAAGTAGCCCAGGGCCGCCTCGATGACGTGGCCCGTGGTCGTGGCGATCACGTAGACCTGCCAGTTGACGTAGATGAGCACGCCCGCGATCGCCATCACGCCGAGCAGGCGGGGGCGGCGCAGCAGCGCGCCGAAGGAGCGCCAGCCGCGGAGGACCGTGAGCAGGATCACGCAGAAGACGAGCGAGAAGAGCACCCGGAACGCGACGATCTCGAACGGCGAGGCCGGCGCCATCGCGATGAAGTAGAGGGGCATCGCACCCCAGAGCAGGTAGGCCGAGAACGCGAACAGCAGCCCCGTGCCGGACATCCCGCCCGGGCGTCCCGCCGCTCCGAGCGCCTCCACTCCTTCGCCGACGGGCACGTCCGAAGGGGACGGCGAGACGGCCTCGGCAGGGGTGCGGGAGCTGGTCACTCCCCCGATGCTACGCAGGCGCGGGGTGGGAGGACGGCCCCGCAGCGGGCGGATCAGGCCACTGGTCGCGAGGAGGACCGGGAACGACGGAAGGGCCCGCCGACCGAGGTCGACGGGCCCTTCCGAGGGATGCTGCCTAGCGGACGACGACCGCGAGGACGTCGCGAGCGGAGAGGACCAGCAGGTCCTCGCCACCGAACTTGACCTCGGTTCCGCCGTACTTGGAGTAGATCACCTTGTCGCCGACGGCGACGTCGAGCGGCACGCGGTTGCCGTTGTCGTCGATGCGACCGGGTCCGACGGCGACGACCTCGCCCTCCTGCGGCTTCTCCTTGGCGGTATCGGGGATGACGAGACCGGAAGCGGTCACCTGCTCCGCCTCGACCTGCTTGATGACGATGCGATCTTCGAGCGGCTTGATGGACACCGACACGGTTGACCTCTTTCTTGACGACGATGTGGGCGGAACGCGGTTCTGGCACACACGCTCCGAGAGTGCTAGATCCATCGTAGGGGCTCCGCTGGCACTCGTGCAATCAGAGTGCCAAGCGGGGCGGCGGACCCGCCGGGAGGCCGTGGCCTACCATGGCCGGATGCGACGCGACGAGCTGGTCGAGCTCCTCTCCCCCGAGGGCCTCCGGCTCCTCGACTCCCTCGACGGCTACCGGTCCGACGACCTGGTGCGGGCCGTGGCACGCCTCCGGGCCGCCGGCCACTCCCCCGTCCTCGTCGCCGCGGTGCTCACCCAGGCGAGGCTCCGGCAGAAGGCGGAGGCGAAGTTCGGAGAGTTCGCCCGCTCGATGCTCTTCACGGACGCGGGACTCGAGCAGGCGACGCGGCTGCGCGTCGCCGCCCTGCACGCCGGCCGGTTCGCCGCGGCGGGAGCGGCGCGCGTCGCCGACCTCGGCAGCGGGATCGGCGGCGACGCCCTCGCGATGGCCGCGATCGACCTGGCGGTCACCGCCGTCGAGGCCGACGAGGTCACCGCGACCCTGGCCAGCTTCAACCTCGCCCCGTTCCCCGCGGCGAGCGCCGTGCACTCGACGGCCGAGGCCTTCGACCTCGACGGCTTCGACGCCGTCTACCTGGACCCGGCACGCCGCACGGCGGGCCACCGCGAGACCCGCCGGCTCGACGATCCGGACGACTACTCCCCCTCGCTCGACTTCGCGTTCGGCCTGGCCGAGCATCGTCCCGTGGGCGTGAAGGTGGGTCCCGGCTTCGACCGCGAGCGCCTGCCGCGGGACGCCGAGGCGCAGTGGGTCTCGGTCGACGGGGAGCTGGTCGAGACCGGGCTCTGGTTCGGTTCTCTGGCGCGCCCGGGCGTGCGCCGCTCCGCTCTGCTGCTCGGCGCGACCGGCTCCTCCGAGCTCACCGCGGCGGGCGACAGCGAGGACGAGGAGGTCGGCCCCCTCGGCGCGTTCGTGCACGAGCCGGACGGCTCCGCGATCCGCGCGCGCCTCCTGGGCGAGCTCGCGCGCTCCAGCGGCTCGCGGATGCTCTCGCCCGGCATCGCCTACCTGACCGGCGACCATGCGGCCGCCTCGCCCTTCCTCCGCAGCTTCCGGGTCCTCGCCGAGCTGCCGCTGGACGAGCGCACGCTGGCGAAAGAGCTGCGCACCCGCGGCATCGGCGTGCTCGAGATCAAGAAGCGCGGGGTGGACGTCGACCCCGCCCGCTTCCGCAAGCGGCTGGGCCTCTCCGGCACCGGCAGCGCGGTGCTGATCCTGACGCGGATCGCCGGGCGCCACCGCGCGCTGCTCGCGGAGCGCGTCGAGCGGCCCGCGCCGGCTCAGTAGCCGGAGGTGCCGGCGGCGAGGGCGACCACGACGAAGACGAGGAAGACCGCCAGGTAGATCAGCGAGACGGCGATGCCGGCGAACCCGGTGATGATCGCGGTCAGCGCGAAGCCGCGCGCGGCCGGCTCGCGCCGGCGTCCGAGGAAGCCGAGCACGACGGCCGGAGCCGACAGCAGGAAGCCGAAACCGGCGGCGAAGAGCGTGATGACCAGGCCGACGATGCCGAGGATCATCCCGACGAGGCTCAGCGTGCGGGGGACGACGGGCGCCGGAGCGGCCGCGTAGGCGGCGGGGTGGCCGGGCGCGGAGGAGTAGGCGGGCGCCGAGGGGTACGCGGGCGGCGGCGGCGGCGACCCGTAGGCCGGCGGTGCGGAGTCGGCGAGCGGCACCGACGGCTGCGACGCGGCCGAGGGCGGAGCGGGCGGGGCTCCGCGGGATGCCGTCCGCGTAGCCGAACGGCACGAGCGCGAGGGTCGTCCCGCCC